>JBKKAO010000456.1:0-2763 GCA_046714645.1 Burkholderiales bacterium
GGCGTTGTTTCTACAATTCAGCCGAAAGTGAGATTAGATGTCCTTGCTGGCCGACATTCAAACCGAGTGCATCTCCAAAGATGGGAGGGGATGACCTGCCGCACGGTGAGCGACGTCCAGACTCGCCTCGCCGGCTACCGGGGGCCAAGCCTGCAAGTGCGGGTGTTGGTGGATCCTGTGGGACGGTAGTACGATGTCCGGATGGATTTTGACTCCTGCCCGTCGCACCATGAACGCTCTTGTTAAGCCGGTCTGTGCCCTCCTGATCGTGTTGGCCACCCCTGCCTGGGCCGAGCTCAGCCGGGACGATGCCGCCGCCGCTGCACAACGCCTGAGCAGCGGCCGGGTGTTGTCGGTGGAGAAATCCGAGTCCGCACGCCGCCCGGTGTGGCGAGTGAAAGTCGTCACCGCGCAAGGTGAGGTCAGGGTGATCCTGATCGACGCCGCCAGCGGGCGAGCGCTTTAGGCTGACTGGCAGGGTCGGTCAGCATGCGCTTGTTGTTAATAGAGGATGATGCGGCCCTGCGGCTCGGGTTGGCACGCCAGCTCGAAGCTGACGGGTACCGGGTTGACCAGGCTGCGGACGGTGAAGACGGTCTGTTCCAGGCGAGCGAGTACCCGGTGGACCTTGCCATCGTCGACCTGGGCTTGCCCAAGTTGAACGGACTGACGGTCGTGCAGCGCTTGCGCGCCGATGGCCGAACGATTCCGATCCTGATCCTCACCGCGCGCGGCAGCTGGCAGGACAAGGTGGTTGGCCTCGAGTCCGGCGCGGACGATTATCTGGTCAAGCCGTTTGAATACCCGGAGCTGGCCGCGCGCATCAAGGCCTTGTTGCGGCGCTCGCTGAAAGCCACCTCGGATGTGCTCACCCTGGGGGCGGTCGCTATCGATTTCTCTGCGCAGGTCGCCCGGCTCAATGGCGAGGTGATGGAATTGACCGCTTTTGAGTACCGTGTTCTCGAGTATCTGGTGCGCGAACGGGCGCGGGTCGTGAGCAAGCAAGAGCTGTCCGACTACCTGTACCCGCACGATGAAGACCGGGACAGCAATGTGCTGGAGGTGCTGATAGGGCGGCTCCGCCGCAAGCTCGACCCGGACGGTAGCCTGGCTCCGATTGAAACGCTGCGCGGGCGGGGTTACCGCTTCACCCTCGGATGAGGTTCCACGACTCCATTCGTGCCCGCCTGATCATTGGCGCCACGCTGGTGCTGGTGGCATTCGTGGCTGGGGCTGGCCTGGCTGTGCAACGCGCCCATGCGGACAGCGTGCGTGCAGCCCGCTTTGCCCAACTGCAGAGCACGGTCTATCTTCTATTGGCAGGGGCCGAACTCGACGCAGGTGGGATGCTGGTCATGCCCGTCTCGTTTCCGGAGCCGCGCCTGTCGCTGCCGGGATCCGGCCTGTACGCGAACATCGTCAACATTGCCCGGCGTGAAGAATGGCAATCAGCGTCCACCGTGGGCCTCAGCCCGCCATTTCAGCGCAGCGTGGCCGTCGGCCAGTGGCGCTACGACACGGTCAGTGGGGCAGGTCGCGCCTACCTGGCCGTGAGCTATGGCGTGAATTGGGCGGGTCGCACACAGGCAGCACCGCTGGTTCTTTCCGTACTGGAGGACAAGGCGGAGTTCGATCGCCAGATCAGCGACTTCGAGCGCACCTTGTGGACATGGCTCGGCGGAGCCGCGCTACTGCTGCTGCTGTCTCAAACCGTTCTGCTGGGATGGGGCCTGGCGCCGTTGCGGCGGGTAGCGCATGAGATCCGGCGCATCGAGAACGGCGAGCAAGCCGAAGTCGAGGGTCGCTATCCCACGGAAATCGCGGCGCTGACGAACAACCTCAACACCCTGATCAAGCAGGAACGTGTGCGACAAACGCGGTACAAGGAAGCATTGAGCTTCCTCGCCCACAGCCTCAAGACGCCGCTGGCCGTGCTGCGCACCGCGCTGAACGAGCCAGCACAGTTGCCTGCCACGGTGGCCCAGCAGGAAGCGCGCATGGATGACATTGTTCAACACCAGCTCGGCCGGGCGGCGGCCAGTGGCTCGGCGCGCTTTGCGGCTTATCTGCCTCTGGCGCCGATACTGAATCGGATTCGCGAATCGCTGGGCAAGGTCTATGCCGACAAGGGCTTGGCCTTCACCGTCGAGTGCCCGCCTGAGCTGAATTGGCGGATCGACGAAGGCGATGCTTTTGAAGTGCTGGGCAACGTCATGGATAACGCGGCCAAGTGGGCAAGACATCGAATTGCCGTCAGCGTATGGCGTGAAGCGGATCGATTGAACATCCGGGTGGAGGACGACGGCCCGGGATTCAGCGATATGCAATCCATATTGCAGCTGCATGTGCGCGCGGACGAACAGGTGCCCGGCCATGGCGTCGGGCTGGCGGTGGTCAACGACCTGGTGGCCAGCCACGAAGGTGAACTGAAGCTGTCTCGCTCCGAGTGGGGTGGGGCGCAGGTGGACATTGTCCTGCCGGCCGCTTGACTGCCAGCCCGCTCAGAATCTTTCTTGAATCGGTTCAGCTTGCGTTCATACACGGACGCGCAAGATGTGATCCATGCCAACCCAAGGAGCTTTCATGAAACGTCTCATTTCCACCAAATCGCTCGCAGCAGTTGTGGTCGCACTGGGCGCTTTCGCGGCGGCTTCGGCGGCGCACGCCCGTAGCGACGTGTACTTTTCTGTCGGCGCGCAGTCACCGGGAGTCTACGTGCAGCCGGCGCCGGTATATGTGCAGCCCCAGCCGGTCTACGTCCAG
>JBKKAO010000457.1:0-11228 GCA_046714645.1 Burkholderiales bacterium
GAACTTGAGTCTGCCTTGCTGCATGAATTGCAGCAGCGCGAGCCAGACTGTCGGCACGCCGGCGGACACGGTTACCTTCTCCGCTTCGAACAATTCGTAAAGCCTCTTACCATCCATCTGAGCGCCCGGGAAGACGATCTTGGACCCTACCATGGCACAACCGTAGGGGAGGCTCCAGGCATTGGCGTGAAACATCGGAACGACGGGTAGAACCGTGTCGCGAGCCGAGAGATCCAGCGCGTCGGGCATAGCCGCCCCATAGGCGTGAAGGACGGTGGAACGGTGCGAATACAGGACGCCCTTGGGGTTGCCGGTGGTGCCGGAGGTGTAACACAGCGAGGAAGCCGTGTTTTCGTCGAAATCCGGCCACTCGTAGGTGCCGCTTTCGGCCTTGAGGAGATCCTCATAGCACAGCAGGTTAGGCAGATTCACCTTGGGCAGATGAACGCGGTCCGACATCGCGATCCATCCCTTGACAGCCTTGCACAGCGGCGCGGCCTTTTCGAGGACTGGTGCCAGGTTCGTGTCGAACAGCACGAAACGGTCTTCGGCGTGGTTGATGATGTAGACAATCTGCTCGGGGAAAAGCCGTGGGTTGATGGTGTGCAAGACCGCCCCCATGCCCGATACGCCATAGAAGGCCTCGAAGTGCCGGTAGCCGTTCCAAGCGAAGGTTCCGATGCGATCGCCCGGTTTTGTGCCCAGGCAGATCAAGGCTAGCGCCAGCTGGCGCGAACGCCGGTGCGCATCCCGGTAGGTGTAGCGGTGAATGGGACCTTCTATGGTCCGGGAGACAATTTCCGTATCGCCGTGGAAACGCTCCGCGTGCCTGATCAGGGAGGAGATCAGCAAAGAGGTGTTCATCATCAAGCCTTGCATAGCTACCTCGTTGGGTCTGTCATGTGTGGGAGGTGATTCTATCAATGACCTTAAGATAGAATCGCAGCCGGTGTCCTCGGATGGCACAACAACTCCAAACGCATGCATCGCCCTTCTAAAAAATGGAATTCTTTCTCGTTCAACTGCTGAATAGCCTTTCCTACGGATTGCTCTTGTTCATGCTCTCCAGCGGCCTGACGCTCATCTTTAGCATGATGGGCGTGCTCAACTTCGCCCACGCAAGCTTCTACATGTTGGGGGCTTATCTGGCCTACCAACTCACGCAGCAGATCGGCTTCTGGCCCGCGTTGCTGATTGCCCCCTTTGCGGTGGGCGCCTTGGGGGCGATGACCGAGCGCTATGGCTTGAGGACGGTACACAAGTACGGCCACGTGGCGGAGCTGTTGTTCACCTTCGGGTTGTTCTATCTTATCGAAGAGCTTGTGCATCTCATCTGGGGACGCGCCCCCGTGGACTACAAAATTCCCGAAGCCCTCGATTTCACCGCCTTCACCTTATTCAGCACCAACTACCCGGCTTATCGGGTGTTCATGATGGCGGTGTCGGTGGCCAAGTTGTTGGCGTTATACCTCGTGCTCACCCGCACGCGCACCGGCATGATCATTCAAGCATCCTTGTCGCACCCGCACATGGTGGAGGCGCTGGGGCACAACGTCCCGCGTGTGTTCATGTTGGTATTCGGCGGCGGCTGCGCGCTCGCGGGCCTTGCTGGAGTGATCGGGGGCAATGCCTTTGTCACGGAGCCGGGGATGGCGGCCGCGGTGGGCAGCATTATTTTCGTCGTGGTCGTGTTCGGCGGCATGGGTTCCTTAGGCGGCGCCTTCATCGCCTCGCTGTTCTTCGGCGCGGTGCAGACCTTTACCGTGGCCGTGGACAGTTCCTTTCTCGATATGGTGACCGCTCTGGGCGTACAAATTGCGGAGGAGTCCAACTGGCGGCGCCTGCTCTCCATCACCGTTGCGCAGACCGCGCCGGTGTTGCCTTATCTGCTCATGGTGCTGATGTTAATCATCAAGCCCACGGGGCTGATGGGTACGCGCGAAGGATAGGCCATGAGCGAAGCGGTGCACGCACATTCCCCGCGCAGCTTCCAAGCACCTGCAAGGCTGAGTGGAAAGCGCATACTGTTGTGGATCCTCACCGCGGCGGTGATGATGGTTTTGCCTTTGTTGTTCAAGCAGAGCTTCGCGCTTTCCCTTCTGAGCCAGATGGGCATCGCGGTCATCTTCGCGCTGTCTTACAACATGTTGTTGGGTCAAACGGGATTGCTGTCCTTCGGTCATGCCGTGTACTACGGCCTCGGCGCTTACGTTTGCGCTCACGCGCTCAACGCGGTGGCCGCCAACACCTTTTTTGTGCCGGTGACCTTGCTGCCGCTGGTTGGTGGTGCCACCGGATTGGCCTTCGGCATCGTGTTCGGATTCGTTTCCACCAAACGCTCGGGCACCCCCTTCGCGATGATTTCGCTCGGTATCGCCGAGATGGTGGCGGCCTGTGCGCTGATGTTCCCAGGGTTCTTCGGCGGTGAAGGGGGCATTCCGACCAACCGCGTGGTGGGCGAGAAGTTCCTGGGCGTGAGTTTCGGGCCCCAGATTCAGGTCTACTACTTGATCGCGGGCTGGTGTCTGGTATGCATGATCGCCATGTTCGCCCTCACGCAAACGCCGCTGGGTCGCATGGCCAACGCCGTGCGCGACAATCCCGAGCGCGCCAAGTTCGTGGGCTACAACCCGACGCATGTTCGATTCCTCATGCTGTGCCTGGCGTCATTCTTTGCCGGCATCGCGGGGGGGCTTGCCACCATCCACTACGAAATCGTGACCGCGGAAAACGTCGGCGTGGTGATATCGGGCAACGTGCTCATCATGGCCTTCGTAGGTGGGATTGGGTTCTTCTACGGGCCCATCATTGGCGCGGTGTTGATCTCTTTTCTTCAATCCGCGCTGTCCACCTACACCCAGGCTTGGTTGCTTTACTTCGGCTTGTTCTTCGTGGTCATGATTTTGTTCGCGCCGGGGGGCATCGCGAGTCTGATTGCGCTGCACGGTCCCGCGTGGAAGGCCCATTTGATGCGGCGCTTGTTGCCCAGCTACGCCTTGGCGGCGCTGGCCTTGGCGGTGTTCCTCGTGGGCTTGGCCATCCTGGTGGAGATGATTTATCGCTTGAAAGCGGGTGATACCGCGGGTGGTGCTTTTGAGATTTTGGGGCTAGTGTTGGAGCCAACAAAGAGTGGCGCGTGGCTGGCTGGAGCGGGCGTGTTCGCCGCGGGCGTGATGTCGCTCGCATTGGCCATTCGCCCGGTGCGTAACGCCTGGCAGAGCGTCACCGCGCAACTGCAATCGCGGGATGCGCCATGACGCCGGCCCTGGACCTTCGCGGTATTCATAAGAGCTTCGGCAAGACTGCCATCATCAATGGTGTGGATTTGAGCATCGCGCGCGGTGAGCGCCACGCCATCATCGGCCCCAATGGCGCGGGCAAGTCTACGCTTTTCAATCTCATCAGCGGGCGTTTTCCCTTGAGCGGTGGTGAGATCCATCTCAACGGCACCAACATTACCGGCATGGAGCCGCAAGAGATCAACCGGCGAGGCCTGGGACGCAGTTTCCAGATCACGAATATTTTTCCGCGCATGTCGGTGTACGAGAATGTTCGTTGCGCGGTGCTGTGGTCGCTAGGTTATCGCTACGCCTTTTGGAGGCGGGTGAACGCCTTGCGCGATGCCTGCGAGAAGGCGGACGAGATGGTGCACAAACTTGGACTTGCGAAACGGCGCGACCAGTTGGCGAGCGTGCTGTCTTACGCCGAGCAGCGGGCCTTGGAAATCGGCGTCACCATCGCCGGTGGGGCGGAGGTCGTCTTGCTGGACGAACCCACTGCCGGCATGAGCCACACCGAGACCGAGCAGGCCGTGGAACTCATTCGCAACGTCACGCAGGGCAAGACCTTGATCATGGTGGAGCACGACATGAGCGTGGTCTTCGGGTTGGCTGACCGCATCTCCGTCTTAGTCTACGGTAAGGTGCTGGCCAGCGATGCGCCGGCGGCTATTCGCGCCAACCCCAGCGTACAAGAAGCCTATCTCGGCGCCATGGAACACTGATGCTCGAAGTGAGCGATCTGCACGCCTATTATGGTAAGAGCCACATCTTGCAGGGTGTTCATCTGTGCGTACAGGCGGGCGAAATCGTCGCCTTACTCGGGCGCAACGGCGTCGGGCGTTCCACCACCATCAAGGCCATCATGGGGCAAGTGGTCATGACGGGTTCGGTGCGTTTCAAGCAGCAAGAGATCGGCGGGCTCAAGGCTTTCGTCATCGCGCGCAAAGGCCTGGGCTACGTCCCGGAGAACCGCGATATCTTTCCCACGCTCAGCGTCAAGCAGAACCTCCTGCTGGGGCAAAAGGAACGCAACCAGAAGGGGCGCTGGTCTCTGGAAGACATGTACAAGCTTTTCCCGGTCTTGCGCGAGCGCGCGGAGGCACCCGCGGGCGTGATGTCCGGCGGCGAGCAGCAAATGCTCACCCTGTGCCGCACCCTCATGGGCGACCCGGATTTGGTGATGATCGATGAACCCACCGAAGGCCTCGCGCCTAAGATCGTCGAACAGGTGGCGGGCTTGTTGGATGAGATGAAGAACCGCGGTGTCTCCATTCTTCTGGTCGAACAGAAACTCACCATCGCGTTGAAGATCTCGCAACGCCTCTACGTCATGGGCCACGGCCAGATCGTGTTCGAAGGTACACCCGGCGAACTCAAGGCCAACGAGCCCGTGCGCAAGGAGTGGTTAGAGGTATGACCGGCATCGTTACTTACGCTATTCAAAACCACGTTGGCGTTATTACGCTGAATAACCCGCCGGTGAATGCCCTGAGCGTGAGCAAGGGCGTGGTTCAAGGCATCATGGACCCCATGCAGGAGGGCGAGCACGACACGGGGGTGCGCGCCTTCGTCATCACCGGTGGAGAGAAGGCGTTTTCCGCGGGTGCGGATATTTCCGAATTTGGCCAGCCACGCCTGCCCGATATGCTCGCCCTGCCCGCGTTGTTGGCCTACATGGATACCGTGACCAAGCCGATTGTCGCCGCCGTTCACGGGTTCGCCATGGGTGGCGGGTTGGAACTCGCCTTGGCGTGCCACTACCGTGTCGCCGCGCCAGGTACTCAGTTCGCCTTACCGGAAGTGAAGCTCGGCATATTGCCTGGCGCCGGAGGCACGCAGCGTCTGCCGCGTCTCATCGGTGTCGAGGCCGCGCTCAACATGATCATCACCGGCGATTCCATCGATACGAATCAGGCTCAGAAAAGGGGGCTGGTTGATGAGGTGGCGCCGAAGGAGTTGCTACGCACCGCTATCGCCTTCGCCAATAACCTCTTCAAGGAGGGCAAGGAACTGCGCCGTGTGAGTGCGCTCTCCCCGCGCCTGGAACAAACGGCGGCGGAATTCTTCGCGCAAGCGCGCGCACGCATCGCCAAGGAATACAAAGGCTATCCCGCTCCACTGACGTGTTTGCAATGCGTTGAGAACGCCGTCTATATGCCCTTCGCCCAAGGCGTGGCGAAGGAGCGTGAACTATTCGAAGGCCTGCGCGCGTCGGCGGAGTCCAAGGCCTTACGCCATCTGTTCTTCGCCGAGCGCGAGGCTTCCAAGATCGCTGATGTGCCCGCCGGCACTCCGGTGAGTGCCATCGAGAGCGCCGCCATCATCGGTGCGGGTACCATGGGCGGCGGCATCGCCATGAACTTCCTCAACGTGGGTCTTCCCGTGAAGATTCTGGAGATGAGCCAGGAAGCCCTCGACAAGGGGATCGGTATCATCAAGAAAAACTATGCGGCGACGGTGGCGAAAGGCCGCTTGGCGCAAGAAGCGATGGACCTGCGCATGGGATTGTTGTGCGGCGTGACGGACTATGCCGCGCTCGCGGACGCCGATATCGTCATCGAAGCCGTGTTCGAGGACATGGAAGTCAAGAAGGAGGTCTTTCGAAAGTTGGACGGCGTGTGCAAGCCCGGCGCGATCCTCGCCACCAATACCTCCACCTTGGATGTGAACGAGATCGCGGCCGCGACCTCCCGGCCAGAGAAGGTGATCGGCCTGCATTTCTTCAGCCCCGCCAACGTGATGAAGCTGCTCGAGATCGTCCGCGCGAGCAAGACGGGGAAGGAGGCCCTCGCCACCTCCATGCAGCTTTCCAAGACCATCAAGAAGGTGGGCGTGGTCTCCGGGGTGTGCGATGGTTTCATCGGCAACCGTATGTTGCACAAGTACACTCGCGAAGCGGGTTTTCTATTGGAAGAGGGCGCGTTGCCCCAACACATTGATCGTGTGTTGGAGGACTTCGGTTTCGCCATGGGACCCTTTCGGGTGGGCGACCTGGCGGGACTGGACATTGGCTGGCGCATCCGCCAGCGCCGGGCCGCCGCCCGCCCGGCGAGTGAACGCTATTCGAAGATCGCCGACAAGATATGCGAACGCGGCCGCTTTGGGCAGAAGACCGGGGCCGGCTGGTACCGCTATGAAACGGGGAGCCGCACTCCCGTTCCCGATCCCGAGATCGAAGCGCTGATCGTTCAGGCGTCGAAAGAGGCGGGCATCACGCGGCGCGAGATTTCCAGCGAGGAAATCATCGAGCGTTGCATCTACGCGCTCATCAACGAAGGGGCCAAGATTCTCGACGAAGGCATCGCTTCGCGCGCCAGCGACATCGACATTACCTATGTCTTCGGTTACGGCTTCCCGAGATTTCGCGGCGGTCCCATGTTCTACGCCGACACCATCGGGCTGGACAAGGTCTACGAAACTGTGTCGCGTTTTCATCGCGAGCAAGGCGATCTCTGGACTCCCTCGCCTTTGCTAGAGGAACGCGCCTTGGAGGGCGGTCGCTTCAGCTAGGGTTGCTACTCCTACTAAAACTCACGCTCTCGCCGCTGTTCATCTGCGGCATTACGCTCGCCATTCGCAAATGGGGGATGGGCATCGGCGGATGGCTGGCGTCCATGCCGGTGAACGCGGGCCCGATCCTGCTCTTCTTCGCCATCGAACAGGGCGAAGAGTTCGCCGCGGGCGCCGCGCAGTTCACGCTGGTTAGCATCATAGGGGTGGCGGCGTACTGCTTGAACTACACTTGGATGGCGCGGCGCTGGCATTGGTCATTTTGCCTGTTGGTATCGTGGTTGGTTTTCTTCCTCACGGTGTTTGCCTTGCGGGATTGGGCGGTGGCGTTGTGGCCCTTGCTGGCGGTCTCCGCAGCCAGTGTATTAGTGGCACGCCGTTTTCTTCCGCATACGAAACACATGGGCGCTTGGCCGGCCGCCACGCGCTGGGATTTACCGCTGCGATTGCTGGCCGCCATCGCGCTCATCCTAGTGCTGACCTACCTCGCCGAATGGCTGGGTCCGCGCTGGAGCGGGTTGCTGACCGCCTTTCCCATCGCTTCCACCGTCATCGCAGGATTCGCCCACGCCCGGCAAGGGACCGACGCCGCCATCAATTTCTTCCGTGGCATGTTGGGCGGAATGCCAGGCTTCTGCTTGTTTTGCGCGGTGTTGGCGATCAGCTTGGTGCCCTTCGGAACCCTCACTGCCTTCGCGCTGGCGTTGGCGGCGCAATTAGGCGCCCACGGCGCCGGGTTTTGGTGCGGCGGCGTAGTTCTGTCTAGAAAGGTTACTGAGCCGGAGGATGGTAAAGTTTGAACACAAAGCGTTTGCGATAACTGCGTCGTCCTCGAACCCATTCCCAATGACCTCTCGGCTGATTAACCGGCGTGATCTCGAATTCCTGCTCTACGAGTGGATCGGGGCTGGCACGTTGACCGCGCGGGACAGATTTGCCGAGCACAGCCGGCAGACCTTCGATGCCGCCATCGAATCCGCGCACCGCTTGGCGGACGAGCATTTCGCTTCTCACAACCGCAAGGCCGACGAGCACGAACCGCGCTTCGAGGGCACGTCGGTCAGCATGATCCCCGAGGTGAAGGCCGCGCTCGATACTTTTAGCGCCTCCGGATTCATGGCCGCTGCCCACGACTACGCATTGGGCGGTATGCAATTGCCGTTTACGGTGATGCAGGCTTGCTTTGCGTTGTTTCAATCGGCCAACGTGGGTACCGCCTCTTATGCGCTGCTCACCATGGCCAACGCCAACCTGCTGCGGGCGTTTGGTTCGCAGGAGCACCAGCGCCTTTACTTGAAGCCGCTGCTGGAGGGGCGTTACTTTGGCACCATGGCCTTGACCGAGCCCCAGGCAGGTTCTTCCCTATCGGACTTGAGAAGCGTCGCGGTGCGCAGTCCCGATGGCCATTATTTACTCACCGGAAATAAGATCTTTATTTCCGGTGGCGATCACGAACTCTCCGAGAACATCATTCACCTGGTCTTGGCGCGAATTCGCGGCGCGCCCGCGGGTGCCAAAGGCATTTCGCTTTTTATCGTGCCCAAGTTTCTCGTCAATGCGGACGGCTCGCTTGGCGTGCGCAACGATGTCGCCTTGGGCGGCCTGATCCACAAGATGGGTTGGCGCGGCACCACATCGGCCATGTTGAACTTTGGCGAGAACGGGCGTTGCGCAGCCTATCTGTTGGGCGAACCTCACCAGGGCCTGCGCTACATGTTCCATATGATGAACGAAGCGCGCGTGGGCGTTGGGTTGAGCGCGGTGATGCTGGCCTACACGGCCTATCTGCATGCGTTGGCCTACGCTCGCACGCGCCCGCAAGGACGTCTGCCGGGCGCCAAGGACCCCGCGCAAGCGCAAGTCCCCATCATCGAACATGCCGACGTGCGGCGCATGTTACTGGCACAGAAAGCCTATGCCGAGGGCGGATTGGCCTTGTGCCTGTATTGCGCGCGCTTAGTGGACGATCAAAACACCGCGCCCAGCGAGCACGAGCGCGAGGAGGCTAAGCTCTTACTGGAAATTCTCACGCCCATCGCCAAGTCCTGGCCTTCGCAATGGAGCCAAGAGTCCATCAGCCTGGCCATTCAAGTGCATGGCGGCTACGGCTACACGCGCGAGTATCCGGTGGAGCAGTTCTATCGCGACAATCGCTTGAATCCCATTCACGAAGGCACTCACGGCATTCACGGTTTGGACCTTTTGGGACGCAAGGTTGCCATGCAAGACGGTGCCGCACTGCAATTGCTCATGCGCGAAATCGATCGCACCATTCGTGAGGCTAAGAAGTGTAACTCGCCCGAACTTGTGCACGCCGCCGCCGCGCTCGCGGAGAGCATCACCTTGCTTATGGAAACCACGCGTAATTTAATGTGCGCCTCCGATCGTGGCGAAACCGGCTTGGCGCTCGCCAACGCCAGCGTGTATCTGGATATGAGCGGGCACATCGTCATGGCGTGGATATGGTTGCGCCAGGCGCTGGTCGCTTTGGAGAAGCTCCCGTCCGCGCACGAAACCGATCGCGCCTTCTATCAAGGTAAGCTTCAGGCCTGCGGATTTTTTTTCCGCTGGGAGCTTCCAAAGATCAAGCATCAGAACCAGCTACTCAATGACATGGACAGGACCTGCTTAGAGATGCAGGATGATTGGTTTTAGGGGGAGGATGGATGGGTCTCAAACAGCAATTGAATTTACAGGGCAAGGTAGCGCTCATTACCGGCGGATCCCGCGGCCTCGGTCTGCAACTAGCCGAAGCCTTGGGCGAGATGGGCGCCAAGCTCGCGCTCACGGCGCGTAAGCAAGCGGAGTTGGAGAACGCCGCCGCGGCGCTGCGCACGCAGGGTTGCGAGGTGGCCATCTTTCCCGCCGACTTGCAGCAAGCGGCGTTCGCCGAGGCGCTCACGAGCCAGGTGATGGAGCGCTTCGGCACCATCGACATCTTGGTCAACAACGCAGGCGCCACCTGGGGCGCGAAGGCGGAAGACCATCCTTTGGAGGGGTGGGCCAAGGTTCTTAATCTGAATCTAACCGGTGTATTCGCGCTGACGCAAGCCGCCGGCCGCCTCGCCATGATTCCAAAGCGCTACGGGCGCATCATCAACATCGCATCCGTGGCCGGTATTCGCGGCACCGATCCGCGCTTCATGAGCACCATCGCGTATAACACCAGCAAAGGCGGACTAGTCAACTTCACCCGTTCTCTAGCGGCTGAATGGGGCGTGTATGGCATCACCGTCAACGCCATCGCCCCCGGCGTGTTCCCGACCAAGATGGCGGCCGGCATGATCGAACGGGCGCAGGATTTCGTCATCGACCGGACCCCTTTGCGCCGCCTGGGCAGCGATCAGGACTTGAAAGGCATCGCAGCACTTCTGGCCTCCGATGCGTCGAGTTACATCACCGGGCAGGTCATCGCGGTGGATGGCGGAATGACCGCGCTTTAATACCAACAATCAATACCGAACATGGAAAGCAATTTCGACATTCAAATCCCCTATGTGGAACACATGGGCATGCGCCTGCTGGAGAAAGCCGGGGGCAAGGCGCGTGTGGCCTTCGAACCGAAGACCGAGCACTTCAATAGCTGGAAGTCCATCCACGGCGGCGTGCTCATGGGTGTGATCGACGTGACCATGGGCGCGGCTTCGCGCGCGCTGGACGCGAAGTGTATCGGTGCCACCACGGTGGAGATGAAGACTAACTTCATCGGCGCCGCGCAAGGACCGGTGTTTACCGACGCGCGCGCTCTGTGGGCGGGCCGCTCGCTGATTTTCGCCGAAGCCGAGATGACCGACATGGCTGGAACCCTTCTGGCCAAGGCTACGGGTACGTTCAAACTCATTTATCCAAAGGAAGCTTGAGATGGCCATCGATCCGCAGGCACAGAAAGTTCTCGACCTCATCGAACAAGCGGGGTTGCCGGAGATGTGGCAACTTACTCCCGAGCAAGCGCGCGAGCAGTATCTGATGCGCGTGAGCAAATTGGCCCTTAAGGAGCAAATCTTTCGCGTCTACGATCGCAAGATTCCCGGGCCGGGGCAGCACCTGGACATCCGCGTTTATCAACCGCGCGAACCTAAGGCCGGGGAGAAGTTTCCGGTACTGCTGTGGTATCACGGCGGGGGCTTCGTGATCGGCGACTTGGATACTCACGACTCCGCTTGCCGCGTGCTAGCTAATCAAGCCGATTGCCTGGTGGTGGCCGTGGACTACCGCTTGGCACCGGAGTGCAAGTTTCCTGCGGCGGTGGAGGATTGTTTCGCGACACTACGCTGGCTCGCCTTACACGTGGTCGAATTAGGTGGCGATCCCATGAGAATGGCGGTCGGTGGCGATAGCGCCGGGGGTAACCTGGCGGCGGTGGTGGCGATCCTCGCACGTAATGATGGCTATCCGAAGTTGCTTGGGCAGTTACTCATCTATCCATGCGTGGCGCCC
>JBKKAO010000458.1:0-11511 GCA_046714645.1 Burkholderiales bacterium
ACGCGTACGCTCAACATCATCGACATCGGCCGCCATCTTGCTGACGATGATCTCGGCATACCGCTGCGGGCGCTGTTCATTTACAACCACAACCCGGTGGTGGTGCACCCGGACCAGAACCGCATGAAACGCGGTCTGGCACGCGAGGAGGTGTTTGCCGTCGGCATCGACGTGGTGATGACCGATAGCATGGCGTATTGCGACATCCTGCTGCCAGCGGCGACGCATTTCGAGATCGACGACCTGTACCCCGCCTACGGCCAGCACTGGCTGCAGCGGGCCGAGCCGGTCATCTCGCGCCAGGGCGAGTCGCTGCCGAACACGGAGATCTTTCGCCGCCTGGCCGCGCGCTTCGGTTTCACGGACCCGGCCTTCACGGCCAGCGACAGCGAACTAATGGACGATGCCGTGGATGCGCTCGACCCGCGGCTGGGCGGCCTGCGGCCGAGCCGGCTTCCCACGGACCGCGCGCTAGCCATGGTGTTCGACGGTGAGCCCGCCGTGCTCTATCGGAACGTATTCCCCAAGACACCGTCGAGGAAGGTGGAGTTGGCCTCGCGCTATCTCGAGGAAAGGTACGGGGCGTTGCTGCCGGATTACCGGCCTTTTGAGGCTCCCTATCCGTTACAGCTCATTTCTCCCGCCTCGGACCATCGCATCACCTCCACCTTCGGCGGACTGAAGTCCGGGGATGCACCCCCGCCGATCGAGATGCACCCCGATGACGCCCGCGTGCGAGGGCTGAGCAGCGGGGTGACGGTGAAGATCTGGAACGACCTGGCCGAGATCCATCTGCCGCTCAGGATCACCGATGCCATCCGGCCGGGCGTGGTCGCCACCTGCAAGGGCGCCTGGATGCGCACCAGCGACAACGGGCAGACCGTCTCGGCGCTGGTGCCCGGTCACCACGCGGACATCTCGGGCGGCGCCTGCTTCAACGACACGCGGGTGGAGGTCGCTACTTACCAGCCCTAAATGCTGGCCGAGGTAGATCGCTTGCAACCTACTTGCGGAAAAAGCACTTTCCATAAGCGATAATGAAGCCGCAAAACAACTCCAGCAGGCAAGGCAGCGCCTTTTCCAATCCTTCTAACCTCGATCCAGATCCGCCGCCTAACCTTCCTCTACTTTCAGTCTCAACTTGGGATTGGAAAATACTGCAGCTTCCAGGACAGGACAGCAATGCCGGTTTCGCGATGTTAGACAGGCAGTCCAGCGCGATGAACCACGCTCGCAACGGCTTGAAGGATTTGACCTCGGCGCATATCTTCACGCGGCGAGGCTAATCGGATCGATGCCGATGTCCCGCGACTGAAATTGACCACTTCGGAAAAGGATAGATCGATGAAGCACCTGACGACTACGTTTCTTCGCGGTCTTGCGGCGCTCGTACCCATCGTGCTCACGATTTACTTGCTGTACTGGCTTGCGACCACCTCGGAGGAGGTGCTTGGTAAGTTGTTCAAGCTGATACTGCCGGATGCGTTATACCGGCCAGGCCTCGGACTCGCGGCGGGCGTCGTGATCACCTTCCTCATGGGTTTGGCGATGAGGCTCTATGTCGGACGCGCCGTGTTGAGGATCTTGGAGCGCGCTGTCCTCAGCATCCCCGGCGTGAAAACCATCTATGGCGGCATCAAGGATTTCGCCGGGTTCATGGCGCAGTCTTCCCAGCAAAAAACCGCCGGGCGAGTGGTGCGCGTGCGCATTGCGGAGAATGTCGAGGTTCTCGGTTTCGTTACGCGAACCGACTTCTCCGGTTTTCCGATAAACCTTGCCCACGAGGGATGGGTGGCCGTCTACCTTCCGATGAGCTATCAAATCGGGGGCTACACTGTGTTGGTTCCCAAGCACTGCATCGAGCAAATTGACATGGATGCGGACCATGCATTGCGGTTTGTGGTGACCGCAGGTATGTCGACCGCGTGAGTTCGGGGTGATCACCATGACGGAACTGCCCGGCACGGTTAAGTCAAAGTCCTCGACCGGCCGATCTGGCGTGGGATGGGCCGGCGCTGGTGTGGGAGTCAGCAGCATCTAAAATGAGCGGGTGCTGGCGCGATCACCGTAGCGAGCGGGCAAGTCAACGTCCGAATGGACTTAAGCTCAGGGAGAGCGGGCGTGGTTGGCCGCGCCTGGCGATAGGCGGGACTGGATGGTGGCGAGTGGAAGTCTAGGCCATCGCGGCTAGGTAAACGACATCTCGCATCCAGCACTTCAATCCGATGCTCCTAGCAGAACGCAGTTGTCTACTTTCGAGCCAGTAGCAGCAGACGATATTCATTCTGCGCCGGAAAGGTCTGATGACGAATGCTGCGCTTCCCGAGTTTCGCCAGCGCTTTGCGAAGGGGGAAGGCCAACAAGCGCGCAAGCACCGGGTGTTCCTGTTTAAGCTCGTCAATCAGGCGAACCGAAAAAGGCTGCACGAACTGGTTCTTGATACCATCCAGCACTTCGAAGGTGGGGGTGATGAAGGCGGTCATATCCAGGTCCCATTGGACACCGAAGGCATGAGACAGCTCCTCTTGCAACAACGCGTTGAACTGTGCGCGGGAAACCCGTTTAGCGTCCGCGCTATCTTGGCGCGGAAAGTAGTCGAATATCAATGCATGCTTGAGCGCGTAGCGCCCTGCCTTCTGGAGCGCCAACCTAGCGTCCAGATAATGAAAACTCTCGCAGAAGAGCACCAGGTCATAGCACTCACGCACATCGAGTTCCTCGAATTTGCTTTCGAATATGCGCGAGGCGCACGGGAGCTTCTGGCGCGCCATGGCGTTGAGCTTTGGGGAAGGGCAGACACAGTCAACGGCGTAACCCTTTCCGGACAGTCCTAGGGCATTGCTGCCCGTACCGCTTCCCACGTCCAAAATGCTTTTGGTGCCCGCAGGAATCGCATCGGCAAGCCTATCGAAGTAAGCGCGTTGCGCGATGCCAAGCCTGTGCAATGACACTTCATCGGCCTGCGCGGTGGGCCAGTATCCATAGTGTAGGTATCCGTGGCCATAGACCACCTGGGAGAACAGCGCTTCCACGTCCAACCTCAGCGCTTTCATCTTCTTGAGCATGGTTGCTAGAAATTTTCCTTATTTGGATGATGCGGCGAGAGCGCGTTCGGCACTCAAGACGGCATTGCTCATCAGCATTGTGATCGTCATGGGACCGACACCACCGGGAACTGGGGTTATCCAACCGGCCACCTCGCGCACCGAGGCATAGTCCACGTCGCCCACCAGCTTACCATCGGGCAGGCGATTGGTACCCACATCAATCACTGTGGCACCGGGTTTGACCATGTCGCCCCTGATCAAACCTGTCTTTCCCGTGGCCGACACGATGATGTCCGCGCGGCGCGTATGAGAGGCCAGATCTCGCGTCTTGGACGTACAGATCGTGACCGTGGCGTTACGTTGCAAAAGCATCAGTGCGGCGGGTTTTCCCACGATGTTGCTACGCCCGACCACCACCGCCTCCCTTCCCTCCGTAGGAATTTCGTAGCGATCGAGCATGGTCATGCAGCCCGCCGGCGTACAAGGTAGAAAGCCGCTTCTTCCCACCACGAGAGCGCCGAGGCTTTGAACGTGAAAACCATCGACGTCCTTGGATAGATCGATCGTCTCCAGCACGCTCTGCTCGGAGACCTGCGGTGGCAGGGGCAATTGCACGAGAATACCGTGGATCTTCGCGTTCGCATTCAGAGCGCGGATGCGCCCCAACACTTGGTTCTCGGTCACCGTCCCTGGCATCTCATGTAGCTCGGAATAAACGCCGGCTTCGGCGCAGGCTTTGATCTTGTTTCTCACATAAATCTGCGAAGCCGGATTCTCCCCTACCAAAATTACCGCCAGTCCCGGCTGCCTTCCCTGCTGCACCAGAAAGCTTGTGCGGACTCTAAGTTTCTCGCGAAGCTCACGCGACAATGCGACGCCGTCCATGATTTGTGCTGTCATTCCCTCTCCAAAAAATATCGCCGGCTTTTGGCCGGCGCCCGTCCTCCATTCTTTACGGCATATCCTCTGGAAGCGCAAGTGTAAGATATCCGGTACCCGTCCACCCCGAAGACGACAGCAGCTATGCCCGCGAATCTGGAAGACAAACTGGTGGTCGCGCTCTCTTCTCGTGCGCTATTTGATTTCGAGGAAGAGAACGAAGTGTTCGATCCGGCCGATCCCAGCGCCTACCAACGCCTGCAGCTCTCACGTCTGGAGCATCCGGCCGCCCCTGGGGTGGCCTTCAACCTCGCGCGTAAGTTGTTAGCCTTCAATTCTGGAGATGAACAAAGAGTCGAGGTGGTGATCCTATCGCGCAATGATCCCGTCAGCGGAATGAGAGTATTCAAGTCCATCGATCATCACGGACTCTCGATTACCCGCGGGGTGTTTACCCGTGGACGGTCCCCCTTCGGTCACCTCACACCCCTTAAAGCGGACTTGTTTTTGTCCGCCAACGGGGAAGATGTGCGCTACGCCATCGAGGCGGGATTTCCCGCGGCTCGGGTCTACGCCAAGGGACCCAACGCCTGCGAACGCCACCCCGGAGAGGTGCGTATCGCCTTTGACGGCGACGCCGTCCTGTTCAGCGATCAAGCCGAACGCGTCTACCAAGAACAGGGGCTATCGGCCTTCGAAGAACATGAACGCTCACGGGCGGGCGAGCCCCTGCCACCGGGGCCCCTGCAACCGTTCCTGCGGGCGCTGCACTCGCTACAAAAGAAGCCCCCGAAGCATCAAAGCATGCGGATACGCACCGCCTTGGTCACCGCGCGCAGCGCCCCGGCTCATGACCGCGCGATTCGTACACTAATGAGTTGGGATATCGAGGTGGATGAAGCGATGTTCCTAGGCGGCCTGGAAAAGGGGCCTTTCCTACAGGTCTTTGAACCGGATTTTTACTTCGACGATCAAATGACCCACGTACACTCCGCGGGTTTAGCCGGGCCTTCGGGTCATGTCGATTCGGGGGTCGCGAACAGGGTTAAGGTTGTTTCACGCGAGGTGGCGCGCCCAAAATAGAACGTGAGTGGGCCGCATGAGGAGCCAGGGTCTTCCTTCGCTCATTTCCGCTAAACGCCGAACCTTAATGATGTCCTCCGGCGCCAAGGATTCCCAACTCAACCCCACCGATCGGTCGCGCCGGTAGACAACCTTGGCACTGACCTGAACCGCCTCCTCCGGATCTCGGCTAAAGGGCACCCATAGCTTGCCCGCCTTTCCACTCAAGGCATGATCCCCATTCATCTCGAACAGGGCACCAAAGAAAGAAATATCGATGAGAAGACCCGTCACGGTACCCTCTTCGTGCAGGAAACTCGCCTCCCGCGAAAAAGCAAACCGTGCATGCTGGCGGCGTTCTTCCGCAGGAAGAGGGAGAGTATTCATGGGAGCCCTTGTTGGAGATTGTGAAGTCCTACTCTTGCAAGGCTAGTGCTTGAGCATGCCACATGCCAATCGCACTTTTCAGTGCGAAGCGAACTAACCGAAGGGATTCACGGCGGTATCCTTGAAATCCGCGTTGAATTGCTGCTCGAACGTCCGGTCTCCGACACGGGCTGTCCAAAGATGTACAAGACCGGGTTGTCGTTGAGAGGTATGCGAAGGTGAGCGACGGCGAGTGTCGCCAGGGCACCCCCAAACTATGGCCAGTAGACAAGTTGGATTGACCCCGATCCTGGAGAAGATTGATGGCATCTTCCAAGCGATCAAAACCCCATTGCAGGACCTACGCACCGGTGACGCCCGCCTCCGCGTAAGCGAGGTCAGCGCTTGTTTTAGGGCTAGGCATTATTGGGATCCTAGCGTGCTATGTTCGGCATTGAAGCGGAAATAATCTGGCATGTCGCATCTGCTCAACGCGAACTGCCCGTTGCGCCAAGGTCTGGATTGATGAAGTGGGTTCCGCTCGGGCCCACGCCCGCGATCTGGAGAATCACTTCCTCATCCTTGGCGCCGTCGAAGTGTGCCTCCTTCGCCGGATGCATCATGTAGCCGCCTGGACGGATCGCTTCCGTGTTACCGGGCGAGAATTCCGGTCCCTTCCCTGTCCACCAGGTACCCTTGAGAACGGTGACGATTCTGTCCTCCGGGTGGTAGTGGGGCATGCTCATGGTTCCAGGTGAGAACCTGACGCGAATCACGTAGGGACCTGGCTTGGAAGGATTACCGTAGATCGTCATGCGCTTGATGCCGGGAATGCCGGGATAGTCCTCCCACTTCTCCTCACCGAGTTGCAGGGTGACAAATCCTTTGCCGTCAACATTCAGATCGGCATGAAGCATGGTGCCGGGAACGATGACCCCGCTGGCTATCGCGAGGATGAGGGAAAGTCTCTTGACCGGGAACATGCGGGCTCCTAAGGTTTGATGAACTTGAGGGTCATGCGGTCGCTCTCGCCGATGGCCACATATTTGGCTTTGTCCTTGTCACCGAGCCGCAAGGTCGGCGGGAGAGTCCAAACACCCGCGGGGTGGTCCTTGGTGTCTTTTGGGTTCGCATTGATTTCAGATTTCTCCGCCAGCTTGAAGCCCGCTTTCTCAGCCGCGCTAATCACCCATTCTTCGGTCATGTAGCCGCTGTCGATCTGCTGTTGAAAAGAAGTACCGGGAACCGCACGATGGTCCTTGACGCCAAGAACGCCCCCGGGCTTCAATGCCTCGTGGAAAGCTTTGAACATGGCGTCCGCATTCCCGGCCTTGGCCCAGTTATGCACGTTGCGAAAGGTGAGCACCATGTCGGCCGATCCGGCGGGCGCCATTTCGGTCCATTTTGGGGCGAGTAGTTTGGTTTTGATCACCTTGCCGTAAAGGCCGGGCTTCGCGGCGAGCATGGCGTCGAAGCCCTTCTCGCGCTCCTTAAGGAAGGCCGGCATACCGGGAGCGTCGGTCACGATGTAGGCGGCGTAGTACTTGCCGTAGTCCTTCAGCAAGGGCGCCAGTATTTCCGTCCACCAACCCGCGCTCGGCCACACCTCCACCACGCTCATGGTGGGTTGGATACCGAAGAACATCAAGGTGTCCTTGGGATGGCGAAATTCATCGCGGGCGGCGTTGGCTGCGTCTCGGTGCTCAGCGGCCAAGATCTTGTCGATCTTCTTGTCGACCTTTTCGTAGGCGTGGGTGAATGGTGCGACGATGAGTGAGCAAGCGGCCAGGGCAGCGGCAAGCAATGACCCGCGAAAATTGAAAGTGGATCTCACGTGAAAGTCTCCTTGATTGGGAAGTTTAACAAATTGGCAAACCGCGATTCTAGCCCTGCTGCCGTGACATTCTTTCGACGAGGTAGCCCTGCCCTTGCGCCATCCCACCGATCGCATCGTGACGAAACACACACCAAGAAGCAGGCCGTACCCGATCCCCATGAGTACGGTCACGAGTCCCGTGTACAGCGCGCGTTCCCCGCCTTGGGGCGCAGAATCCGAATGATCGTGGCTGAACCCTTGAGATGGCGCACTCGCCTCCTCGTAACGCTCGGCCTCCAAGATCAAAGGAACGACGGTTACAAGCTCCAACGCGCTCATCAATACGCCAGCCAGTACGCCGGCGAGCAACGCCGGCACAACGATGCGCCGGAACATGGCCATTGCGCTTTGTTCTGCCATGGATCAACTCCTCGTTCGCGTCTCGTCTTTGAGATGCGAATCCCAGCGCGATCGAGCGGTTTTTTGCCTAGACCGTCAAGTACGCCCTCAATTGTTGTTCGTCCATATCCTTGCCTAACCCGTGTTTCACCACCTCGCCGCGGCGCAGTATCACGTATTGATCCGCCAGTGCCTTGGCGAAATCGAAGTACTGTTCCACCAGAAGAATCGCCATTTCGGCTTGTTCGATCAAGCGCGCGATGACGCGCTCGATTTCCTTGATGATGGAAGGTTGGATGCCTTCGGTGGGTTCGTCGAGGATCAGAAGCTTGGGGTTGGAGGCCAGTGCACGAGCGATGGCCAATTGCTGCTGCTGGCCACCGGAGAGATCACCCCCCCGGCGCTTCAACATTTGCTTGAGAACCGGAAACAATTCGAATACTCGCTCGGGAACATCTCGCAGCTTACTTCCCTTGCCGGTGGCTAAGCCCATGAGGAGGTTTTCTTCGACGGTTAAGCGGCCGAAGATATCGCGCCCCTGCGGTACGTAGCCAATCCCAAGCCGCACTCGTTCGTAGGGTAACAAGGTGCCAATCTCTTGTTCATCGAAACCGATGGACCCCGACTTGATGGAGACCACGCCCATCAAACACTTAAGTAATGTGGTTTTGCCTACGCCGTTTCGCCCCATGACGGCAGTGCAACTTCCCTTGGCCACATGCAAGTTCACGTTGCGTAGGATATGGCTGCTACCGTAGTACTGGTTTATATTGGTAACGTATAGCACTGCATCGTCCTTTCATCGTCCTTTCATCGTCCATTCATCGTCCATTCATCGCCCTAGGTAGACTTCGATTACACGCTCGTTGGCCTTCAACTGGTCTAAAGTGCCCTCCGCCAGCACACTGCCTTCGTGCAACACCGTCACGGTGTTTGCAATACGGGCAATGAACTCCATGTCATGCTCGACCACCACGACGGAATGTTCCCCAGCGAGGTTTTTCAACAGTTCTGCAGTACGTTCCGTTTCCTCGTCCGTCATCCCCGCCACCGGCTCGTCCAGGAGTACCAGCTTGGGCTCTTGCATGAGGAGCATGCCGATCTCCAACCACTGTTTCTGTCCGTGAGAGAGCAACCCCGCCATCTTGCCGGCCTGTTCCGAAAGTTGGATGAGGTCCAAGGTACGCCCGATGCGCTCGAGTTGTTGCGCACCCAGTTTCGATTGCAAGCTCGCACGCACCGTCTTGTCGGTCTTCATGGCAAGCTCCAGATTCTCGATCACCGTTTGGTTCTCGAACACCGTGGGTTTCTGGAATTTTCGGCCGATACCCGCCTGCGCGATCTGCGCCTCCGAGAGCCGGGACAAGTCGATGCTTTGTCCGAAGAACGCGGAGCCGGTATCCGCCCGGGTTTTGCCCGTGATGACATCCATCATGGTGGTCTTGCCCGCTCCGTTGGGGCCAATGATGCAACGCAATTCGCCTTCGTCGATGGTCAAGGTGAGCTTGTTCAGCGCGCGAAAACCATCGAAGCTCACGGTGATGTCTTCCAAATACAGTATGGGACCATGCGAAGTGTCCACGCTCTCGCTTGCGACCCGCCCGTAGCCCGCGCTACTGCCCTCACCTGGAAGCACTTGCCCGTCGGTCATGTTCCCTTCAATTTAGCAAGACCGCCGGCTACGCCCTGGGGCAAGAACAAGGTCACGAGTATGAAAAGCAAGCCTAAGAAAAAAAGCCAGTACTCCGGAAAGGCTACGGTGAACCAACTCTTCGCGCCGTTCACGATACCCGCACCGATTAGCGGCCCGATCAAAGTTCCGCGCCCGCCCACGGCGACCCAGATGGCGGCTTCGATGGAATTGGCGGGCGACATCTCGCTGGGATTGATGATGCCCACTTGAGGAACGTACAAGGCCCCCGCAACACCGCACAGCACGGCGGACAGAGTCCAGATGAAGAGTTTGTACCAAAGCGGGTTGTAACCCAGGAACATCAAACGGCTTTCCGAATCACGAATGGCGCTCAGCACGCGCCCGGCCTTGGAGCGCAGGATCGCGCGCGCCAGAAGTAGGACGCCGATGAGATAGGTGCCGGTCAGCACAAACAGCACCGCCCGGGTACCAGGTTCGGCGACGCGGAACCCCAAGATCTGTTTGAAGTCGGTAAAGCCATTGTTGCCACCAAAACCCGTTTCGTTGCGGAAAAAAAGCAGCATGAACGCGAAGGTCAGTGCCTGGGTGATGATGGAAAAGTACACGCCTTTGATGCGCGAGCGGAATGCGAAGAACCCGAACACCAAGGCGAGCAGTCCAGGCACCAACACTACCAGCAGCGCGGCGTACCAGAGGTGATCGGTGAAGCTCCAATACCAGGGATACTCTTTCCAATCCAAGAACACCATGAAGTCGGGCAAGTGGCTTTGATACTGTCCTTCTTGCCCAATGCCACGCATGAGATACATACCGAAGGCGTAACCACCCAGGGCGAAGAAAACACCATGGCCCAAACTCAACACGCCCGTGTAACCCCATATCAGGTTGAGCGCCATGGCCATCACTGCGTAGCACATGAACTTACCCAGTAAGGTGATCACATAGGCCGAGACGTGAAGTGCGCTCTGCGGCGGAATAAACAGGTAGGACGCCGGCAATGCGAACAACACCAACACTACGAAGGCAGCTATGGCGATCCAACCCGAGACCGGGAAGAAAGGTACGCTCTGAGGCAGCGTGAGCAGCGGAGATTCAGGCTTCAACCGCTCTCCCCTTCAGTGCGAACAGACCCTGCGGGCGTTTCTGAATGAAGGCGATGATCATCACCAGAATCAGGATCTTGGTGGGCACCGCGCCGATGTAGGGTTCGAGAAACTTGCTGGCCACCCCGAGACCCAAGGCCGCGTATACCGTTCCGGCCAACTGCCCGACGCCGCCCAGCACCACCACCATGAAGGAGTCGATGATGTAGCTCTGTCCCAAGTCCGGCCCCACGTTACCAATCTGAGACAGTGCGCAACCCGCCAAGCCCGCGATACCGGAACCCAGACCAAAAGCCAGGACATCCACGCGATGGGTGTTGACCCCCACGCAAGCCGCCATGCTGCGATTCTGCGTCACACCCCGGATGAAGAGCCCCAGACGCGTCTTAACCAGCACGAACCACATGGCACCCAGCACCGCGAGCGCGAAGGCGATGATGACGATCCGGCTATAGGGTAGCGTGACATTGGTGAACTCGATGCCGCCCGACATCCACGTCGGATTGGACACTTCCACGTTCTGCGGTCCGAAGATCTGCCGCATCAATTGAATGAGGAACAAGCTGATGCCCCAGGTGGCAAGCAGCGTTTCCAGCGGGCGCCCATAGAGCCACCGAATCACCGTGCGCTCCAGCGCAATACCCACGATGGCGGCGGACGCAAATGCGAAAGGTACCGCCATGACGAGATACCAATCGAACCAGGCGGGCGCGAATTGCTTCACCATCTGTTGCATGACGAAGGTGGCATAGGCCCCGATCATTAGCATCTCACCATGGGCCATGTTGATCACACCCAACAATCCATAGGTGATGGCAAGCCCCAGGGCGGCCAACAGCAATATGCTGCCCAGACTCAATCCGGTGAATAGCCGCCCGCCGTACTCGGACATCACTATGCGCCGTTCGATGCTTTTCAACGCATAGCCAGCCTCCCGGCGAATCTCTTCCACCTGCTCGGTCTCCAGCAAGGTGGCCAGGAGCGTTTGCGTCTTCCATTGCCGACTCTCGCCCAACACCCGCACGGCCGCCAACCGAACCGAAGGATCCGAATTATTCAAATCAATCCCCGCCTTAATCAACGCCAAGAGCGACTTGATCTGAGGATCTTGTTCCTTGGCCAGCGCCTTCTCCACTATCGGCAACACCGCCGGTGTTGCCGAGGACGTCTCCAATTCTTGCGCGG
>JBKKAO010000459.1:0-9773 GCA_046714645.1 Burkholderiales bacterium
ACGCCGCGCGCCTGGGCGTACCGGAGCAGCGCCGCCTGCTCGACACTTGCGCATCGCTGCTCGCCATCTCGCTCGAACGCATCCACTACGTCAACGTCGCGCAAGGCGCCACGGTGCAGATGGAGTCGGAGCGCCTGCGCAACTCGCTGCTCGCGGCCATCTCGCATGACCAGCGCACGCCGCTGGCGTCGCTCGTCGGCATGAGACACATACGCAGTATCTGCGAGTGTTCATGGGCGGCCTGCGAAAGAAGATCGAGGGCGACCCCTCCCAACCGCGCCACCTCGTCACCGAGACGGGCGTGGGCTACCGCTTCGTTCCTTGAGCGTGATTGT
Source organism: Burkholderiales bacterium (assembly GCA_046714645.1). Lineage (GTDB taxonomy): Bacteria > Pseudomonadota > Gammaproteobacteria > Burkholderiales > SHXO01 > SHXO01. The sequence continues at coordinate 336 of JBKKAO010000459.1, forward strand.
CACGCTGGCCGGCAGCTCGCCCTGGCGATAGTAGAGGTTATCCTCGAGGCCAACACGCACTTGGGTCCCTAGTCCCTCCCGCTAGTCCCTCTCTCGCCAATGCTCCACCACCAATTGAAGATTGCGCTGGCCGTTGAATTCGTTGATGTCCAGGCGGTAGATCAATTCCACGGCGATGGGCAGAGGGCCGGTGTCGCCGAATAGGATGGCGTTCAAGAACTTACCGCCTCCCGCGCGCCGCAGGCGTAAGCGCAAATGCTTTTCGCCGGCCACGCGTTGCTGTTCCACTCGAAATTCATCACGGAAGGTGGGGGCGGGAAAGCCTTGTCCCCATACCATGCCGCTCAAGGCCTCGGCGAGTTCCAAGGAAAAATCCTCATCGGTCAAGGAGCCATCGGTTTCTATTCTCTGATGCAAGTCGCTGGGAGTAATGAGTTCGCGCACGGTCTCGTCGAAAACGCGGGAGAAAGTGATGAATTGCTTGGCGCCAATGCTGAGTCCCGCCGCTGCGGCGTGGCCACCGAATCGTGTGATGACGTCCGGGTAGCGCTTGCTGATCAAGTCCAAGGTGTCGCGCAGATGGAGGGCGGAGATGGAGCGGCCGGAACCCTTGAGTTCGCCTTGGGCGCCGGCCGCGAAGGCGATGACGGGACGGTGCAAGCGTTCGCGAAGGCGTGAAGCGAGAATGCCGATCACACCTTGATGCCAGGTGGCGTCGAACAATGCCACACCCCAGCGCCCGGCGTCCTCGAAACGTTCGAGATGTTCCAAGGCGCTGTCTTGCATTTGCGCCTCGATACCCCGGCGTTCACGGTTGAGCGAGTCCAACTCGCGCGCTAGGCGTTCGGCGTGAACAGGATCTTGCGAAAGAAGGCACTCGATACCCAAGGACATATCGCTCAGACGCCCCGCCGCGTTGAGACGGGGACCCAGTACAAAGCCTAAGTCGTAGACGCCTGCTTTGATGGGCTCGCGCCCGGCCACTTTAAGTAGCGCGCTGATGCCGGGACGGGCGCGGCCGGCGCGAATGCGGGCGAGGCCCTGTTGAACCAATAGGCGGTTGTTGTCGTCGAGCTTCACGACGTCGGCCACGGTTCCCAGGGCCACTAAGTCCAACCAAGTGGCCAGATTGGGTTCGGACGTGGTGCTGAATTTTCCACGAGCCCGTAGTTCGGCGCGAAGCTGAAGCAGCACGTAGAACATGACGCCCACGCCCGCCAAGTGCTTGCTGGGAAAACCGCACCCCGCTTGGTTGGGATTGACGATACAAGCGGCTCGCGGTAATTCGGCGCCGGGAAGGTGATGGTCGGTGATTAAGACTTCGATGCCCAATTGATTCGCCTCGCGCACACCGTCCACACTGGCGATGCCGTTATCCACGGTGATGAGGTAATCGGGCTTGCGGGTGGCTGCCACGCGCACGATCTCGGGCGTGAGGCCGTAGCCGTACTCGAAGCGATTGGGGACGATGTAGTCCACCTCCGCGCCCATTTCGCGTAGCGCCAACACACCCAGGGCGCAGGCCGTGGCGCCATCGGAGTCATAGTCCGCCACGATGAGAAGCCGCTTGCGTTGCTCGATGGCCTGCGCCAGGATTCTTCCCATGGCGTTAAGGTTGTGCATGAGACCCGGTGGCAGCAGGCGAGCCAGGCCGAAGTCGAGGGCATCGCGGCTGGCGACCCCGCGTGCGGCCAGTACTCGTGCGATGACCGGATGGACATGGGCCGCAAGCAGCGGCTTCAAGCGGTCCGAAGGAACGGTGCGATCGAGAATTTCAGGCATCGGCGGCGAGAAAATCGCGACCCGCATCCAGGCGCCAGAAGCGCCAAAGATCCTTAGGTCCCAGACGATAGCGGCGTGCCACACCGTTCCACACCACGATGTCGCATTGCCCGATCTTCCGCTTACGAAGCGATTCGAGAAGAGGGGTGAACCAACGTTGCTCGAGCTGCGAAAGCGCGCTGGCCGGTGCAAGCATCACGAGTGCGTTGTCCTCTTTTGCGAGCTGCTCGAAGCGCTCGCAAAGCGGAAGGCTTTTCGCCCCGCTGCATAGAGCGAGTCCCTTGGCTAGAATGTCGCTGCCGTAGACGGTGCCGAAAGGCTTGTCTTCAAAGTTGGCAAGCGAGCCGCCTCCCCATAGCCACAGACCGCTGACGGCCAGTTGGTTTTGCTCGTCACGTTTCTCGTTGACAGCGTGGGTGTGAAACAGCATCTGAATCTCGGTCAAGCGTCTTTGCCACGAAGAGGCCTGTTCTCCTTTCGGAAGATAGGGGTTGATGCCATGACCGATGGCTTTGCTCAAGGGCGTGGTGGTGATGCCGGGATTCGAGGCCAGCCGTAAATACCACCGGTTACTGGCGCCCAAGATGAACTGAAACCCATCGTCCGCCAAAAGCGCATTGGCGGATTGCAGCAGTGCGTGCGCGTCCTCGTCGCGTAGATCCGTGATCTCCATGGCCACGAGGTCGTCGCGCCGTGGTTGCAGGTGGATGGGATCGGCGCGCAGCCAATAAGCGCTTCCCGTGCCAAGACCGTCGGCCGCAGCGCTGAGAGCAGCGCAAGGAGGATTCGAACTCAAGGACTCGCCGAACAGCGCGCAGAGAGCTTCCTCTTGGCTATTGGCTGAGATCAAAGTTTGGTTGGCGCGGGAAAGCAGCCGGCGCAACGCCGGTAGAACGGGCGGCGCTGATAGGTGCGGGTCTAGAGGAGGTACGCAGAAAAAGAGGCACAGGTTGCGCACGGCGATCCGTCGGAAGATCTTAGTAACTGACCAAAGCTCGGCGAGTCTAGCATGGCGAATGTGGCACACTTCGGCCTTCTCTAAGAACGCCACCCATCTTGCGACCCTACGAACTCTTTGTCGGCTTGCGCTACACACGCGCCAAGCGGCGCAATCATTTCATCTCTATTATCTCGGTGATTTCCATGGCGGGCATCGCTCTGGGCGTGGCCGCGTTGATCGTGGTGTTGTCGGTGATGAATGGGTTTCAAAAGGAGTTGCGCACGCGCATTCTGGGTGTGGCTTCCCATGTGCAGATCTCCAGTTTGGATGGCAGCTTGCCCGATTGGCCGCGGGTCTCTCAACTCGCCAGAGCGCATCCGCGCGTTCAAGCCACCGCGCCCTACGTCAGTGCGCAAGGCTTGATCTCCAACGGCCAGGACGTACAAGGCGTGATGATCCGCGGAATCATCCCCGAGGAAGAAGAGCGGGTCGCGGAGCTTGGCCAGCATATGAAGGTGGGCGACCTCAAGGACCTGCGCCCGGGTGGGTTCGGCATCGTCCTAGGCGCGGAACTGGCGCAGACCCTGGGTGCGCGGGTCGGTGAAAAATTGGTGGTGATCGCCCCGCAAGGCCAAGTGACGCCCGCCGGGATTCTGCCGCGCATCAAGCAGTTCACCCTGATCGGGATCTTTCAGGTGGGCATGTACGAATACGATTCCGGCCTAGCCTTGGTGCGCATGGAGGATGCGCAACGCCTGTACCGGATGGACAATGCCGTGAGCGGTGTGCGTTTGAAATTGGACGATCTGTTTCAAGCGCCAGTGGTCGCCCAAGAACTCTCCCAGACGTTGCCCCCGGAAGTGTATGCGGCCGACTGGACGCGAAGCCACGCCAACTTCTTTCGCGCCGTAGCCATCGAGAAGCGCGTGATGTTCATCATCCTGACCTTGATCGTCGCGGTGGCGGCATTCAATATCGTTTCCACCTTGGTGATGGCCGTGACCGACAAGCTCTCCGATATCGCCATCCTGCGCACCCTAGGGGCGACGCCGGTGTCCATCTTGAAGATCTTCATGGTGCAAGGGACTTTGATTGGCGTGATCGGAACACTGCTCGGCATTGTCTGCGGTGCCTTGCTTGCGATCAACATCGATGTCGTGGTCCCCGCCATCGAGAACACTTTCGGTGTTCACTTCCTGGATCCCTCGGTCTATTACATCAAGGATCTTCCCTCGGACTTGCAGTGGTCCGATGTCATCACGGTGGGTGGTGTGTCGCTGGTGCTGTCCCTGGTGGCCACCATCTATCCGAGCCTCAGGGCCGCGAGAGTCAATCCAGCGGAGGCGTTGCGCTATGAGTGAGGACGTCATCGCCTGTGAAGGGCTGCGCAAGATCTTTCATCAGGGGCCGCACGAAGTTCCCGTTTTGCTGGGCGTGAATCTGCGCGTGGCGCGCGGAGAAGGTGTGGCCATCGTTGGAGCCTCGGGCTCGGGTAAGAGCACCTTGCTTCACCTCCTCGGCGGGCTGGATGCGCCGAGTGCCGGCACGGTGTCTATTCTCGGCCGCTCCATGAGCACGCTTTCGGACGCCGAGCGGGGGCAGTTGCGAAACGAGGCTCTGGGCTTTGTCTACCAGTTTCATCATCTGCTGATGGAGTTCAGCGCACAGGAGAACGTGGCGATACCGATGCTCATCCGGAGGATACGGCCGGAGAAGGCGGTGGCGGAAGCGGCGGAGATCCTGGGCAGAGTGGGGCTCTCCCACCGCCTCACCCACCGGCCCGGTGAACTCTCGGGAGGCGAACGCCAACGCGCCGCTTTGGCGCGCGCACTGGTCACGAAACCGGCGTGCCTGCTCGCTGATGAACCCACGGGCAATCTGGACCGGCATGCCGCGGGCCAGATATTGGAACTCATGTTGCGGCTCAATCGCGATCTGGGCACGAGCCTCGTCATCGTGACCCACGACATGAGCATCGCAGCGAGCATGGATAGGACTCTGCGGTTGGAGGACGGGGTGCTGAAGGACGCTTAATGCCTCATGCTTGCCTTAGCACCCGTCGCAGCGCTTCTTCTCTTTGTCCTTGGCGCCTGGCTGCTGCAACAACAGCCTGAGCTGCCCAGCCTGTGGTGGTGTTACCTCTTCATCGCTTGTGTGCTGGTGCGCTGGCTTGCGCGCGATGCGCTCAATCGCTTTCGTTGGGCGGTAGACGCAGCACTTTGGTTGTCGGCGGGGTTTCTGTGGGCGAGTGTCATCGCGCAGGTAAAGCTCTCCGATCAACTGCCGGCGCAATGGGAGGGTCAGGACGTGCGGGTGGAGGGCACTGTTGCGGAGATGCCCATCTCCTTTGATCGCGGGCTGCGTTTCCGCTTCCATGTGGACCGAGTGCTCACACCGCTCGCTCAAATACCACGCTCCATCCACTTGGCCTGGTACCGCGAGGCGCAGACCCAGCCTCCCGAGCTGCACGCAGGCGATCGCTGGCGGCTAAGCGTCCGGCTAAAGCGGCCGCATGGTGTCGCCAATCCCCGCGGCTTCGATTACGAATTCTGGATGCTGGAGCGGGGGATTCGCGCTTCGGGATATGTGCGGCCCAGAGCAGAGCATGAACGCCTTGATTCCTGGAATCTGCGCTTTCTCGTGGAGCGCCTTCGTGAGCGCATTCGAGACCGTATCGAAGCGGCCCTTGACAATGACATCGCCCAGGGTGTGTTGGTGGCGCTAGCAGTGGGCGAGCAACGCGCCATTAGCGCGGAGCAGTGGCGGTTATTTACCCGCACCGGGGTGAATCACCTCATGAGCATTTCCGGCTTGCATATCACCATGTTGTCGGGTTTGAGCGCGCTGGTGGCAGGCTGGTGTTGGCGGCGCAGCGCCTATCTTGCGATGCGGCTTCCCTCACAGAAGGCAGGGCTGGTGGCAGGGCTGGGCGTAGCGGTTCTCTACGCCACTCTCTCTGGATTCGCGGTACCCGCCCAAAGGACGGTATTGATGTTAGCGGCCATCGTGTTGGCGCTGCTTTGGTCTCGAACTTGGTCTTCAAGCTTGGTCTTGACGGCATCGCTCTTCGTGGTGACGCTGTTCGATCCCTTCGCCGTGATGGCCCCGGGGTTCTGGTTATCTTTTGGCGCCGTGGCGCTGATTGTTTACGTGAGCGTGCATCGCACCGGGGTTTCTTCGCGGCTGGCACGATGGGCGCGGGCGCAATGGGCGGTGACGGTGGGACTGGTCCCTGTGCTGCTCATACTGTTTCAGCAGGTCTCCATCGTCTCGCCGCTGGCCAATGCCTTTGCTATTCCGCTGGTGAGCCTGGTGGTGGTGCCCCTCACCCTTTTAGGTGTGTTGCTTCCGGTGGATGGTCTGCTACTCATTGCCGAGCGAGCTATGTCTTTTTGCATAAGATTACTGCAATGGCTCGATGAAACGCCCATGGCGGTATGGCAGCAGGCGAGCCCTCCCGCTTGGACGGTCGCAATCGCGATACTGGGCGCGCTCTGGCTGCTGGCCCCGCGCGGATTCCCCGCGCGCTGGATGGGTGCGCTGGCATTGCTTCCGATGTTTCTCGCCGTGGCGCCAACGCCAAAATCTGGGGAGGTTTGGTTGGATGTGATCGACGTGGGGCAGGGACTCAGCGTTCTGCTGCGCACCGCGCGGCACAGTCTGCTCTTCGATGCGGGACCGGCCTACTCCGCGCAGTCCGATGCCGGCGACCGTGTGGTGGCGCCCTATCTGCGAGCGCAGGGTGTTAAGCGGCTCCATGGTTTGATCGTCAGCCACGACGACAGCGATCACTCCGGCGGGGTTGCCTCGCTCCTCGGGATGGTGCCCGCCGATTGGATGGCTTCTCCGCTGGCACCGGGACATTTCCTGCGTGGATTGACGACTCAGCCAGTACGATGCGTGAGCGGCCAGCGCTGGCAATGGGATGGCGTGAGCTTCGAGATGCTGCACCCTAGCGCGCAAAGCTACGCGAACCCCAAGATTAAAGACAACAATCGCAGTTGTGTCCTGCGCGTGTCCGCCCAGGGCGCCAGTGCGCTGATTCCCGCTGACATCGAGGCCAGTGCGGAAGCTTGGCTTTCGCGGCAGAATCCTCAATTATTGCGCTCGGAGGTACTGATCGCGCCGCATCACGGGAGCGGCACTTCCTCAAGCGAGACCTTCGTTCGTGAAGTGGCCCCAAAGTTTGTGGTCTTCACCAGTGGCTACAGGAATAGTTTCGGCCACCCCAAGGATGAGGTGGTTCAGCGTTACCGCGCCCTGGGGGCCCAGATCTACCGGAGCGACCAGCACGGGGCGGTGCTGTTTCGGCTCAATGGGAAGGGGATCGAGGCGGGCTCATGGCGTGAGCAACACCGGAGATATTGGAGAGGGCGATGACAGCGCAGGTGAGGGAAGCTGCGAGCGGGACACAGATCGATGCGTGGTTGGCGGGTGCGTTACCGCGCCTCCCCAGCGCCGGACACGCCATCGTCTCGCGCGCAGCCGGGTTCGCCAAGACGCATTTCAGTGAGCGCCTCATGCCCACCGGCGAGTCCTATCTCAATCATGCGCGGGAAGTCGCCACCATCCTCATGGGCATGTCCTTGGATGTGGAGAGCATCGCGGCCGGATTATTGGCGGGGTTGCCCGCGGTCAAAGAGGACGCTACGGAGTATTTGCGCGAGAACCTGAGCGCGGGTGTGAGTCAGTTGGTGGATGGCGTGGCGGCTATGGCGCATATTCAATCCTTGCGCAGCCAGGTCGATGCCGCTGCGAAAGACCGGCAAGGCCAACTGGAAACCTTGCGAAAAATGTTGCTTGCCATGGTGCAAGACGTTCGTGTGGTGTTGATCAAGCTGGCCGATCAAACCCAGCAATTGCGCTACCTCGCGGGGCGGGGCGATGAGGCGCAGCGCAAGCTCGCCGCGCGCGACGCCACGGACCTATTCGCTCCGCTCGCCAACCGATTGGGTGTGTGGCAACTCAAGTGGGAGCTGGAAGATCTCGCCTTTCGTTGTAACGATCCTGATACCTATAAACGCATCGCCAGAGAACTCGATGAAAAACGTGGGAACCGCGAGAGTTTTATCGCGGAAGTGACCCAGGTGCTACGTACGCAACTCAAGGCCCAGGGCATCGCAGCCGAGGTCACCGGGCGCCCGAAACACATCTTCAGCATCTATAGGAAGATGCAGCGCAAGGATCTCGCGCTCAAGAACTTATTCGATGTTCGGGGCGTTCGAATTCTGGTGCAAGACATCAAGGATTGCTATGCCGCGCTGGGACTGGTGCATGGTCTTTGGACGCCGCTGCCCAAGGAGTTCGACGACTACATCGCCAAACCTAAGCCCAATAACTACCAGTCCTTGCACACCGCCGTGACCGGCCCTGACGGCAAGGTGCTGGAAGTGCAGATTCGCACCCATGAAATGCACCGGCACGGCGAACTTGGCGTAGCTGCTCACTGGCGTTACAAGGAAGGTGTTGCCAAAGGCGTTCGGGGCCAGCGCGAATCCTTCGACGACAAGATCGCATGGCTGCGCCAGATCTTGGATTGGCGCGAGGGTCTGGTGAACGCCGCCGATTTGGCGCAGCACTTTCGCCATGAGTTATTCGATGACACGGTCTACGTACTGACGCCGCAAGGGCGTGTGGTCGATCTGCCGAAGGGGTCTACGCCCGTGGATTTCGCCTATCACCTTCACACCGAACTCGGACACCGCTGCCGGGGTGCGAAAGTCAATGGCGCCATCGTTCCCTTGAGCTATGCGTTGGCCAACGGACAAACGGTGGAGATCATTAGCGCCAAAGTGGGCGGGCCCAGCCGGGACTGGTTGAATCCCGAACTTCATTTTGTTGCGAGCGGCAGAGCGCGCTCGAAAGTGCGCCAGTGGTTCAACGCACAGAACCACGAGGCCTCGGTGGCCCAGGGCCGCCAGGTGGTCGATAAGGAGCTGCAGCGAATGGGAATGAGGGCATTGAGTCTGGAAGCCCTGGCTGGGAAGCTCAACTTCTCCGATGTGGAGGCGATGCTTCTGGCGGTGGGCAAGGGCGATCTGCATGCGAGACCAGTAGAGCTCGCCGCGCGTGCGTTACGAGCACCCGCAGTCACTGAACAGACAACTCCAGAAACCGCACCGGCGGAACCGCAGGCACTCGCCCCGCGCAGTGCATCGAGTGTTCTGGTGCTGGGTGTGGACAAGCTTCTCACCGTGCTGGCGCGCTGCTGCAAGCCGGTGCCACCGGATCCCATCATCGGTTTCGTTACGCGAGGGAAGGGTGTGACCGTGCACCGAGCGCGCTGCCCCAACGCAGCCCGCCTTTCTCAAGAGCGCACGATGGAAGCGCAGTGGGGGAGCCAACTCGACGCTGGCCGCTTCCCCGCGGATATCGAAATCCAAGGCACGAGCGATTCCTTCGCGCTGCGCGACGTCCTGGATCTTCTCGCGCGCGAGCGCGTGCCCTTACTTTCCTCCAGTTCGCAAAGCCGGGGATTGCGTTCGCGCTACGTGCTCACCGTTGAGGTGCCTGATCTGAATGTGCTCAAGCGGCTGATCGCTGAGATGGAACTGCTGGCTAGCGTGAGCGGTGTACGGCGCGAATAGACCGCACACTTCAATCATTTCTGCCGGTAGGGTCAGTTGGCTTCCTGCGCAGCCTTCAGTGTTCTGTACCTTCGCCGTTAAGGAGGCGTACCTGCCAATCGCTGGCCAACAAACGGAGCCTAAGAGATG
>JBKKAO010000460.1:0-6552 GCA_046714645.1 Burkholderiales bacterium
GCATAAGCGATGTATTCGGCGGGCTGCCGTGGGTTCTTAAGCGAAGAGCCTCTCGAGCTCAGCGCCAGGATCCGACGCGCGCATGAAGGATTCGCCCACCAGAAAGGCATTGACGCCGTGGCGCCGCATGCGCCGGACGTCACCGGGGGTGGCGATGCCCGATTCGGTGACCACCACGCGGTCCTGCGCAATGCGGTCCAGCAAGTCCAAGGTAGTTTCGAGCTTGGTTTCGAAGCTTCGAAGATTGCGGTTGTTAATGCCCAGCAATGGCGTGCGAAGCTCTAAGCCCGCCTCCAGCTCGGCGGCGTCGTGGACCTCCACCAACACCGCCATGCCCAGATCTTGCGCGATGCGCTCCAGTTCCAACATCCTTGGGAGGCTCACGGCCGCCGCGATGAGCAGGATGCAGTCCGCCCCCATGGCGCGGGCCTCGAAGACCTGGTAGACATCGAGCATGAAATCCTTGCGCAACACCGGGAGGGAGCAAGCCGCTCGCGCCTGCTGCAGATATTCGGGGCTGCCTTGGAAATAGTCCTTGTCGGTGAGAACCGACAGGCAAGCCGCGCCGTGGGTTTCGTAGCTGCGTGCGATCTCGGCCGGCCGGAAATCTGGTCTTAACAGGCCTTTGCTGGGACTGGCCTTCTTGATCTCGGCGATGACCGCCGGCAAACCAGCGCTGGTCTTGGCGCGGACCGACGCCACGAAATCTCTCGGCGGAGGAGCCTGTCTTGCAAGTTGTTCGAGCGCGGCAAGCGGTTTACTGTGTTGTGCCGACACGATCTCCGCCCGCTTGGTCGCGAGGATGCGCTCCAGAATGTCGCTGCTCATAGGCTCAACTTTGCGGCCGGAACTGTGCGGTGAAGCTCACCAACTCATTGAGTTTTCGCTGTGCCGCACCCGCAGCCATGGCCTCCTTCGCTCTTGTTACCCCCTCGGATAGGGAGCCGGCGAGCCCCGAGACGTAGATGGCCGCTCCGGCGTTCATGGCAACGATGTCCCGTGCCGGCGAAGCCTCATTGCGCAACACCGCGAGCAACATGGCACGCGCGGATTCTTTTCCGTCCACTCGAATGGCCTCGAGCGGCGAGGGCCGCAGGCCGAAGTCAGCCGGGGAAAGGGTGTATTCCTCGACCTCGCCGTTGCGCAACTCGGCGATGTGAGTCGCTCCGCCGATGCTGATCTCGTCCAACCCATCCTCGCCATGCACCACCATGACATGGCGCGAGCCCAGCGTTTGCAGCACACGCGCGAGTTTGCCGGGGAGGTCTTTGAGAAACACCCCCATGATCTGGTTGGGCGCACCCGCGGGGTTGGTCAGGGGACCGAGCAAGTTAAACAGCGTGCGCACACCCAGCTCGCGCCGAACAGGCGCGGCGTACTTCATGGCGCTGTGGTGAGCCGGCGCGAACATGAAGCCTATCCCCACTTCCTCCACCGAACGGACTACCTGCTGCGGGTTCAGCGCGATGTAAACGCCGAGCGCTTCCAAGATATCCGCGCTGCCGCAGGTGCTCGACACCGAGCGGTTACCATGCTTGGCCACCCTGCACCCCACGGACGCGGCCACCAGGGCACTGGCGGTGGACACGTTAAAGGTGTGCGAGGCGTCCCCGCCCGTACCACAGGTATCGACCAGATAGGTCTTGTCGGCCACGTCCACCCGGGCCGCCAAACCTCGCATGACCTCCGCGCTAGCGGCCAGTTCGGTCACTGTCTCCCCCTTGCAGCGCAGCGCGGTGATGATGCCGCCAATTTGAACGGGCGTGATCTCCCCCGTCATGATCTGCTCCATTACGGAACGCATCTCCTCGCGCGTGAGGTCGCGCTTTTCGATCAGTGCGTTGAGGGCCAACTGGGGCGTCATGCCCGGTTCACGAAATTGGCGAGCAAGGCGTGGCCATGCTCGGTCAAGATGGACTCAGGGTGAAATTGCACGCCTTCCAAGGGGTAGGTTTTGTGCCGCACCCCCATGATCTCCCCATCCTCAGTCCAGGCGGTGATTTCCAGATCCCCCGGCAGGCTTTCACGCTCGATCACCAGAGAATGATAGCGCGTGGCGGCGAAATCCTGGGGAATTCCCTGGAACACGCCGGTGGCCGTGTGATGAATGGGCGAGGTCTTACCGTGCATCACTTGCTTGGCGTGCACGATCTTGCCCCCCAGCGCTTGACCGATGCTCTGATGCCCCAGGCACACGCCAAGGATGGGAATCCTCCCCGCGAAGCGCTGGATCAAGGGTACGGACACGCCCGCCTCGCTGGGCGTGCAGGGCCCAGGCGACACCACGATGCGCTCCGGACGCAAACGCTCGATGTCCTCCAGGGTAATGGCGTCATTGCGGTACACCACCACCTCTTGGCCGAGCTCGCCCAGGTACTGCACGAGGTTGTAGGTGAAGGAGTCGTAGTTGTCGATCATCAGAAGCATTTTTCACCACACCGGTTCATGCCGTGTGCCCCAGACCCGCTTGCGCCAGTTCCGCCGCGCGCAGCACCGCGCGCGCTTTGTTCTGGGTCTCGGTCCACTCGCTGGCGGGAACGGAATCGGCCACGATGCCCGCACCGGCCTGCACGTAAAGCGTCTTGTTTTTCACCACCGCGGTGCGGATGGCGATGGCGAGATCCATATCGCCATTGAAGCCCAGATACCCCACGGCACCCGCGTAGATGCCGCGCTTGGTGGGTTCCAGTTCATCGATGATCTCCATCGCCCGGACTTTCGGCGCGCCGCTCACGGTCCCCGCCGGAAAGCTTGCGCGCAACACCGCCATGGCATCGAGGCCTTCCTTCAATTTGCCTTCGACGTTGGAGACGATATGCATCACGTGGGAGTAACGCTCCACCAGCATGTTCTCGGTTACCCGCACGCTGCCCACCTCCGCCACGCGTCCGGCATCGTTGCGGCCCAAATCCATCAACATGACATGCTCGGCGCGCTCCTTCGGGTCCGCGAGCAGGTCTTGCTCCAGCGCCAGATCTTCTTCCCGCGTCTTGCCCCGGGGGCGGGTACCGGCGATGGGACGCACGGTCACCGTGCCGCTCTCCAGGCGAACCAATATCTCGGGAGAGGCGCCCACCACATGAAATCCCCCCATGTCGAAATAGAACATATAGGGAGATGGGTTGAGGGCCCTCAGGGCGCGATACAAGGACAAGGGCGAGGCGGAAAACGGATGGCTCATCCGCTGGCTCAGCACCACCTGCATGATGTCGCCATCGAAGATATAGCGCTTCGCCTTCTCTACAGCGAGCTTGAAATCGGCCTCGCTGGTCTCCGGCCGCGCGACCCCCGCCGGACTGGCCGTCTCCTCGGGAACCCGAACCGGGCGGCGCAAGGCGGCGGATAGCTCGGCGAGCCGGGCTTTGCCTCTTTGATAGGCCTTGGGCTCGCGCGGGTCCGCGAACACGATGAGGTAGAGCTTGCCGGAAAGATTGTCGAAGACCGCCAACTGTTCGGAGAGCAGGAGCAAGATGTCCGGTGTATCCAGCGGATCGGGACGATCGGGCCATCCCAGCCGTTGCTCGATGAAACGGACGGTGTCGTAGCCGAACACGCCCACCAATCCGCCGCAAAAGCGGGGTAAGGCGGGACTCACGGCCGCTTTGAAGCGCGCCTGGCAGGATTTGATGTAATCCAAGGGATCGGCCTGCCGGCTTTGCGCGACGAGGCGTTCCTGGCAGTACTCGGAGCACAGGTTACCGCGCACTTCGAAGCGAATCTCCGCCGGTAACCCGATAAAGGAGTAGCGCCCGAAACGCTCTCCGCCTTGCACCGATTCCAGCAGGTAGGAATAGGCTTGGTTCGCGAGCTTGAGGTAGACAGAAAGGGGGGTGTCGAGGTCGGCCAGCGTTTGCGTGACCAAGGGGATTCTGTTGTACCCCTCCTGCGCCAGGCGCGAGAACTCCGCTTCCGGTATTTCCGTTACGACTTCTGTCATCTTCTTTCCCTATTTTCCCATTGCATGAACACGATGTACTACCCGGAGAATGGCCGCCATGGACGCCACTCACCCGCTTGGGCGAGCCATCGGTTCATCAATTTGGAAAATAGGAAAATCACGATTTCGTGTTGAGCAGTGAGGTTGCTAGTTCAAAAACGTCCGTAACTATAGCATCGCAGTCGAGCTCCCGCACGCCGCCGGGACCGCTATACCCATAGGGCACGCAGACCACCGGGCAGCCCGCGGCGCGGGCGGCGCGGCAATCGTTTGGGGAATCCCCCACGACCAGTAGCTGTGCGGGAGCCACGCCGAAATGCGTGGCGCAATGCAAGAAAGGATGAGGATCGGGCTTCTTGTAAGGCAAGGAGTCCCCGCCCAGTACCAGACGAAAGTAGGGCCGCAACTGCGTGGCAGCCAGCAAGGGTTCCGTATAGGCCAACGCCTTGTTGGTGACGCAGCCCAGCATGAAGCGCTCGTGCAAGGCGGCGAGCCCGGTCAACACACCAGGATAGGCCTGGCTACGAACCACGAGTTCCTCGGCATAGAGGTCTTTGAAAAGGTCCAGCGCCCGGGCGAATTCGTCTGCCGCCGGTTCAAGGTGCATGGACCCCGTGAGTAACCGCCTAGTGAGCACGGCCACGCCATCACCGATAAACAAACGGACCTGAGCCTCGCTGACCGGCACACGCTCCATGGCTCGCAACATACGGTTTCCCGCCGCTGCTAGATCGGGCAAGGTGTCGATCAAGGTGCCATCGAGATCGAAAGCGACGGCCCTCACGTCCTTAAGCAGGGCCGCGTGAGCGGACGGCATCGAAGGTCTAAACGGACCCCAGCGCGGCGCGCATGGCCGCGATGGTCTGCTTGTAGTCCGTGGAACCGAAGATCGCCGACCCCGCCACGAAGGTATCCGCTCCCGCCTTTCCGATCGCCCCGATGTTGTCCGCTTTCACTCCTCCGTCCACTTCTAGCCAGATATCCTGGCCGGTGGCGTCGATGCGCCTGCGAACCTGTCGCAGCTTCTCCACAGTGTAGGGGATGAACTTCTGACCTCCGAAGCCCGGATTCACCGACATTAATAGCACCAGGTCCAACTGGGGCAGGACGTGATCAAGGCAATTTAGAGGCGTTGCCGGATTCAACACCAACCCGGCACGGCACCCGCATTCCTTGATCAAGCCAATGGTTCGGTCCACATGATCGGAGGCTTCGGGGTGAAAGCTGATGATGTTGGCACCTGCCTTGGCGAAATCCGGCACGATGCGATCCACGGGCTTCACCATCAGATGCACGTCAATCAGCGCCTGGGTCAAGGGGCGGATCGCCTCGCACACCATGGGGCCGATGGTGAGATTGGGCACATAGTGGTTGTCCATCACATCGAAGTGGATAAGGTCCGCACCCGCCGCGACGACCGCCTGCACTTCCTCTCCAAGCCTGGCGAAGTCGGCGGAGAGAATGCTGGGCGCGATCCGAAATTTCTGGCTCATTATTAGCAGAAAGCCGTTTGAGATGGCCTGATTCTAGCGGCAACTAAGCTACATCCGCCTGAAACATTGGGACAGGTGTTCTTGTATCTTTAGCGGAATTCGTTTTCAATCCGCCTATGAGCACTGAAACCAAATACGACGTCAAAGTGGTGGCCAACGCCTTCTACCTCCCCGATCAGTCAGACGAGGAGGAGGACCGCTATGTGTTCGCCTATACCATCACCATTCGCAACGAAGGCTCGGTGCCCGCCAAACTCATCAGCCGGCACTGGATCATCACGGACTCCGATAACCGTATCCAAGAAGTTCGCGGCGTGGGCGTCGTGGGCGAGCAACCTTTGCTCGCCCCTAAGGAGAGTTTCGAATACACCAGTGGCACCTCCTTGGGAACCCCCGTGGGCACCATGCGGGGTACCTACCAAATGGTGGCCGAAGACGGCACCCAATTCGATGCCCCCATTCCCGAGTTCACTCTGAGCGTACCGCGCGTGTTGCATTAAGCGCCGAACGCCCAGGGGCTGGACGCTGCGCCAAAGCTATACGCTCATCGCACCGGTCTACGACTGGGTAGTCGGCCGCGCCTTTCAAGGCGCACGTGCGGAGAGTTTGCGGCATCTATCCGCGGGGGCGGGGGCTAAGGTGCTCATCAATGACATAGGCACCGGACTCGATCTCCCTTTGCGTCCGCTGGTTCCGGCGAATCGTCTTGGAGAAGCGCGTTTAGCGTTTGTCCTTTTTTGGGAGCGTCCACCAAACGATAAACAGAAACAGAGCGAGCCCCGACAATATCTCAATGGCAAACCAAATCATCGCGCGCGGAGTAAATAAAATTAGGGAGTGCTCCAGAGCATCGCCGGTATGCATCGTCGCGCTGCTCTTGAGCGCATGCATGAGTGTACCGGAAACCCCTAGAACAGCGCCGGCGGCACCTAAGTCCGAAGTGGCACGCCGTCTGTCGCCCGTCGCGTGGAGCGCTCTACCGGGCTGGAATTCGAGCCCGCTCGCCTCCGCGATGAGCGCGTTTCTCGGAAGTTGCACCGTGATGGCCCAGGATCCAAGATGGACAGAGGTCTGCCACCAATCCTTAGGTTTGGCCGCTAATGACCCGGCATCTCTGCGCGC
>JBKKAO010000461.1:0-6649 GCA_046714645.1 Burkholderiales bacterium
AAAATACGCTACGGTAGTGCGCATCGTGTCCATGATCTCCGACATGACTCAATTGCCTTTCGACGATGATTCCTCATGGTGGTTTAGCTCCGCATTATGGATGCCAGCACTCGAGCGCTCCGCGCGCCTGGACATTCCCAGAGTGCGGGCATGACCGCGCGCACCGCTGCCTTCTTGTCACCCTGACGAGTGAGCGCATAGCCCAAATCCGCGCGTGCGCGCGCCAGCAACCGCCGGAAGCCTCGGCGCACCGCGCGGGGAAAATTTCCTTCTTGTCGCTTCAGATCCAGTAGGGTACGCACGTTCTCCCGTTGTGCCTGTAGCGGGTCCTTGCGCGTGGCGCTTGAATCATGGATAACGTAGACGCCTAGCGGACGGCACACTACTCCCGCCTGGCGGCTAACTGCCACCAAACGCACGAGGAAATATACGTCCTCACATACTTTGAAGCCCTCGGGATAGCCGCCGAGCTTCAGGAACAACGATCGCGGTACTGTGAGCGTATGCATGTCACCAAAATGGTCGGCCACAAAATCTTCGAACTCCGAACTCTCCATCGTGGTCGCCTCGGCTCCCGAGGCCTTGGCGAGCATATACCGCCCCGACGCATGGCGCTCCAGCGATCTTCCAAGGAACCCTTCTCGGGAATTCCGGTACTCATAGTCGCCAGTAAGAAAATCCAGAGCCGGGTGTGCCGAGAGCAGATTGGCATGCATTCTCAACCTATCGGGAAAATACCAATCGTCGGCATCAAGAAATGTGAGCCAGTCGCCTTGGGCCACTTGTGCGCCCATATTACGCGCGACCGATACGCCCCGGTTGGTCTGCCGAATGCTTCGCACCCTAGTCCCATAGCGGGCTACGACCTCCGCGGTGCGATCAGTGGAACCATCATCGATCACCAAGATCTCTTCCGCCGGAAAAGTCTGAGTAAGCACCGACTCGATCGCTCGTGCAATGAAGCTCTCACCATTGAATACGGGAATGATGACAGAGAAGTGAGGTGTGCTCAGAGGACAACTCCAAAACGGCTCATGGCAGTGCATATCCCATCATTCGCGCGATATCCGCCAACTTAGGCAACACTCGGTCGATTCGTACGCGATTGCGTTGTTCACGCCATTTGTCCAGCTTGATTTCGGAGAAGGCGTTATAGGGCCTGGAAAGGACGCTCTCGCAGTGCTTACGCAATTCAGGGGTAAAGTCCAGACCACTACCTTCAAACGCGCCTCGGAAGCCCGCGACCGGATCGCGCACGAGGTCTTCATAGAAAATCTCCGTCCATTGGGACCCTGGAACCCCTGAACGCGCCTCCAGGATGGCTCGATTGATCGCCTCGAATTGATATGCGCACACCTCCTCTATCGGCGCATCAAGGTAGTTGCGCCATCCGTCTGGCAGGAAGAAGCACCATTTCGTGTAGCGCCCGCCGTCGACTCTGACGATCGCCGGCAAATCGCTCGACCAAGTGGCGAATTCCTCGGCCTTACCCCAGCCTTCGATAAGGGAATGCAGGTTATCTCCAGGGCTTCGTTTAACGTAAACGAAATGGGCGTCTGGAAACAACGCGTGAAGGTAGGGCACGCACAATCCGTTCTGATTGTTCTTATCAACGATGCGTAAGCGCCCGGTGTGCGCGTAGAAGTGACGTGACACCACGTTGCGATCATGCTCGGAAGCGTCAGCGGCGCTAAGTGCGTGCGTGGCATAGTCCTTGTTTTGTAAAGGATGTAGATCTACCCAAAAGTCGTGGGTCTCTCGATTAAGAGTGCCCAGATCTGGGTGAGCAGAGAAGGTTTTGTAGACGACGGTAGTACCCGCGCGGCTGCAGCCCACGACAAATACTGGGCGTTCCAGCATTGGCCGGCGCAGGTTCCACCACATTCCGCGGCTCCAGCGGATGATCCGCCGACCGTGGTGATGCACCGTCTTCAAAGCTCTCTCCAAGTAGATCGCGCCTGGATCAACAGCATCTTGAGGCGCTGGCTTATCGGTTACCATCGCCTCAAACTCCTAGGACAATATTCAGAATGATTGAAAACGGAATCTGCGGTTGGGCGGCCTTCGGAGCCAGTCCAGAAAAATTGGGGGCTGCCTCCACGCGCATGCAAGACTTGGTTGCCCATAAGTCGGCGCCGCGGCACATTGTGGAGCGTTTCGGCGAAGCCTTTGACTACGGCCCTGCAGCAGACCGGTCTTTTGCGCAACACCAGGGCGTAGCCATCATTATCAAGGGCAATCCGCGCTGGCGAGACGACTCGCTCAAGCGGACTGCGACTGAACGCGGTCATGCGGCCGCCGCGCTGCAAGCCTATGAGCGCGAGGGACAGGGTTTTGTGACCCAGATCTACGGCCCATTCGCTGTGGTTCTGTGGGACTCCCGCAAGCCCTTGGTGGTGTTGGCACTGGATAGGATAGGCATCGAACGCCTTTGCTACGGTCGCGTCGATGACGGGCTCGCCTTCAGTACAAGTGCGGAGTTGGTGGCTCGATTTGCCGGCGAAGCACAACTCGACAATCAAGTCTTGTACGATTTTCTGTATTTTCACACCGTGCCCAGCCCCGAGACGGTTTTCACAGGAGTCCAAAAACTGCTTCCGGGTGAGTGTGTAGCTTTCGATGGCAAAACTCTCCACCGCCAGTTCTACTGGAGGCTGCGTTACGAGTCCAACGGGGCTCGGCTCGATGATCTGGAAGCGCGGCTTCACGAGATTCTGCGCGAAACGGTCGCTCGTGAAGGCGAAGGGGAGAATGTGGGGGCGTTTCTTTCTGGTGGAACCGACAGCTCGACGGTGAGCGGATTGCTGACCAAAGCGCGTGGCCACCCTGCAAAAACGTTTTCGATCGGATTTTCGGCCGAAGAATTCAACGAAATGGACTACGTGCGAATCGCCGTTCAGCATTTCGGCACCCAATCGCACGAGTACTACGTTACGCCCGAAGACGTCGTCGAAGCGATCCCCTTGATTGCGCGAGCCTATGATGAACCCTTCGGTAACGACTCCGCGGTGCCCACGTACTTCTGCGCGCGGCTCGCCCGAGCCAACGGTGTTAGCGTTATGCTTGCTGGCGATGGGGGAGACGAGATATTTGGCGGAAACACGAGATACGCCAAGCAAAAGATTTTTGAGCACTATGCAAGCGTGCCTGAAACCCTTCGTCGGATTCTGGGGCGTATCGTGTTTGGGTTGCCGGGTACGGTGCCACCCTTGGGCAAAATGCAAAGCTACATCCGGCAGGCGCTGATGCCACTTCCCGATAGACTCGAGACCTACAATTTTTTGCACCGCAGTCCACTGCAAACCGTTTTCGAAGACGAATTTCTGCGCAAGATTGACCCAGAGCGCCCTCTTAGCTTGCTGCGCGAAGTCTTCTCGCGCGCGGACTCGGAAGATGCTGTGAATCGCATGATGCACCTGGATTTGAAGTTCACTCTGGCCGATAACGATTTGCGCAAAGTTTGCCGGATGTGCGAAGTTGCCGGGGTGGCGGTTCGTTTTCCTTTGCTTGCCGAGGAACTCGTCGAGTTCTCGGGCGAAGTACCAGCTCGGCTCAAGGTTAAGGGAACGCGACTGCGATATTTCTTTAAGCGCGCGTTGCGGGATCTCTTGCCAAAGGAGATTTTGACAAAAAGCAAACATGGCTTCGGTGTACCCTTTGGGCTGTGGCTTACGACCCATGCCCCCCTCGCCGAGCAGGTTCAAGGAGCCCTGAAGCGTTTGGCCCAACGCGGCATAGTGCGTCCCGCTTACATCTCGGAACTCTTGTATCAGCACGCGAATGTTCACCCCACCTACTACGGGAAAATGATCTGGGTACTCACACAACTCGAGCTGTGGCTTGAGCATCATGCCGACGGTTCTCATACCCCAGTTTAGGGTACCGAATGACTTTGACCGCGGGCGGACACCCGTGACTGCTGGATGGCTCTAGAGGTCAGTGTCTTCGGAGCGGACTGATCGGATTTGGCGGCCAGTGCCGCGATCTCTTTCGCGAGGATAACCCGGCTCATCACCACGATAAGAATGAGGTTGTAAACATAATCGAAATAGGCCATACCTAGAAATGCCCCGGCGACGGCATAGGCCACTAGACCAACTTGAACCATTCGGGTCAGATCCGCCAACCATCTCGTCTCATCATGCCTGTCTGCCTCCTTCACGATTCCGCGCGCCCCTATCCAAGTCAGCACCCCAAGTAGTAAGAACAGCCCCAGACCCACAAATCCGTGCTCCGCGAGCACTTCGAAGTAGATACTGTGAGCATCTGTTCCTCCAGCAAGAGCCTCAAACCCGCCCCCCATGAATCTGCTCATGGCAAGTTCTACAGCCTCCGCCCAAGCCTGAAATCGGCCTTGTGCCGACATATCCGTCTCATAGGTCTTGATGGTGCTCATCCGCGCGTACCACTCCTCCGGCATGATTTGAGTGATTGCGACAATGGAAACAATGCCCACAAGCATGATCATGAACTTCTGCTTGCCTCGGAGCCATAGCATGAAGCCCATTGCGGCCATGCCGAGCAAAGCCCCCCTGGATTGCGTACCGATGGCTGCGATCGAGGTCAGCACCATCGCCACCAGAAATCCATTGCGTATCAGCCTGCGTTGCGTCTGACGATAGAGGTAGTAGAGCAATGGCACGGTCATGGCCAGTGCGAGTCCGATTTCATTGTTCCCATCGATAAATGTGTTGGGCGGGCCTCGCACTCGATGTGCCCCCCCTGTGATGATCGTAAAGATTCCACCCTTGACGCCATAGAACGCCAGAGACAGCGCAATCGTCAAGACCAGGAAATGCAAGCGCTCGCGCGTGGTAATCAGCATCATCGCAACAAAAATCATCACCTGGATCTTGAACACCTTGTCCCACTGCTCCCAGGCCAGGTTGCTGTGAAGCGCGAAAAAGGTTGTAATGAACATCCACAGCACAAACAGCAACAGCGTGATGGACTCCCTCGTCCAGGCGATCCGCTTAGGCTCTTTCGACATTAAGAGCGAAAGCAAAGTGGTTATGGCCACGATAAAGGCAAACGGCATAGTCGTGCTGAACCCCCAAGCCATCCGATGGGGATTCATGAAGCCTAACCAAGTCCACACCAGTATGCCGAGCCAAGGTCGTTTTAGGATGAATGGCAGACTCCCAAAGACCGCTAGCGTAACGGCGATGTCTCTCATTGCGCTGACCCCGCCATAGAAATGGGTGCATTCGTCGAGCGAGATCCGGGAAACCAAACCACACGCTTCGGAAGCTGTACCCGTTGCAGCATTCCGGCGGCCAACTTGCACTGCAATTCACGCTCATGTCTTAGCCCTCGGTCCTTGACCTGATAGAGCTTGCCTTTCCCGGGTTGGGCTTTCCCAAGAACCTCACCTCGATCCAAACGATGGAGGATCTCCGCATACACCTCCGCGCTATCCTGAACGGCACGCCAGAACAGCGTAAGTTCGTCATCTCCCGCCCTGACCTCCGGACAGGCATGGGCAATAAGCTTCCCCGTATCGATGCCGGCATCGATGAAATGAAGCGTGCATCCCACCTGTTCCGGTTCTTCGTTGTACAAAGCCCAAAAAGTACAGTCAGCACCCCGATAGTGGGGGGACAGGCCGCCGTGAAGATTGACGATGCCAAGTCGTCCTTTGCTCAATAGCTCCCCGCGAATCAAGGAGGTGCCAAATACAGCGATTACATCGGGTTTAAGGCGCTCGACCAGAGACACCACTTTATCGTCATTAATATGAGTGACTTCGATCGCGAGGTCGCTCCGATCCAGCGTGGCCGGCGAATCTCCAAAGAAGAACTTGGCCTCCCCTCCACCGACATACCTGCGCCGGTCACGCACCCACCTCCACGTCTTTCGAAAGAGAGTTCTCGGGTGAAGGAATTTACTCACCTTCCTAATGCTCCAGCTGGTCCCTGTCTCGTGCACGATTGCTTGAACATGGGCCGCCCCGCACAGCCGGTTCGCCACGTACAAGTGGCGGGGTGAACGTCCGCACAGAATCACGACCTTAAGGCTAGACATGCGATGCAACCTGGGTCACATCCGCTTTATGTTGAACCACCTTCGGAATGGGTGTGTTCGTCAAGTCCATCATGAGCGCATCTGCAAAGAACTTGGTGGCCCAGTTTGGAAACTCAAACCGGGAGTAGGCACCCCAGATGGGATACGAACCGGGGATGGCACCTCGAATCTCAGGATCGCTCACAGTTAAGCAGTGCTGAGTTTTCAGGTATTCGATTCCTAGCTTCGCGTGCTCCCAAAGATGAGGAACACTATCTTCTTGAGAAAGCCGCAGCCAATTAAGCGCCATTTGCGCAATTCCCGTGAGACAGGCATAGGACGCCTTTGGGTTCCAGTCTCCATCCAGCGTGCCAGAAAGCCAGCCATCTGAACGTTGAACTTGCGCCACTCTGGATGCGGCTCGCTGGGCCGCCGCGAAATAGCGCTCTTCACCTAGCAGCACTCCACTCTCCAGAAATCCCCTAATTGCGTAGGCGATAGTATGGGTAAAGGGGCTACGATCTGGCGTAAACGCATTATTACTAAACCAGCCTGTTTTTGTTTGCTGGCCCAGCGCCCAGTCTAGATGACGCACGGCCGCCTGGACCAGTTTCTTCTCGTTTGAAAGCAAACCGGTCGCTAGGAG
>JBKKAO010000462.1:0-3611 GCA_046714645.1 Burkholderiales bacterium
CTATTGGAAGGTCCTGCTCTGAGATCGCAACCACAACTTCGCCCAGAACCGGGACTCTGGTGGGGCGATCGCGGCGTCGCTAAGGACGCAACGCAGACTGAATCAGGGGAACGCCGGCATGCTGGACTCGACACCGCCGTCTCTGTCCTCCGGGTGGCGGTCGTGCAGGAGTGTCTGAATCTCTTCGACGCGCCGAAAAGGCACATCGACCATCATCAGGTATCGCCCTTCATCGATATCCTTGCTGAAGGCGAGCAACTTGGTATTAGGCACGCTGGCCGCAACCATGCTCGATACCCAGGTCCCGAAAAACGCACCCCCCATGACCGTGATGAGGATGGTGACGAGTTGCAACTGGACGCCGAGAAGGGGCACAAACACGAGAATCGCGCCCAGGACCAACCCGCAAGCAGCCCCGATAAGCAAGCCCAATTCCGCGCCATGAACCAAGTCGGTTTTTTGCAGGACATTGGCCTCGTGCAATCCCTCCATGGGGGCACCGCGTCTTGCCAGGACATGGATATGCCCTTCGTCGATGCGGGCGAGCAGCAGATCGTTCATGGTCTGTTGTGCCGCCTTTAGATCTGGGCATATCACGTATAGTCTGCGTCGCATGGCAATCTCCTCTCGGTCAAGAATATGGGATAAAAAGGCCGATGCATCGAAACGCACGGCCAGCGCATCGAGACACCTATTATGAACCTTGTACCGGTTCTGAAGGTTCAAATCAACTCCGTGCTGGCCGCGGCGGGTTAGCCATGCCTGCGTGAGGGGCGGCGCGCACGCTTATCCCTTCTCCTTCATCCGGTTTTCTTATCCGATACCACCAATGAGCGTAGCTGCCCACTGGCGCACCCCGGCCCCTGTGTTGATCTGTGGCGCGATGATTCTCGTGGTGAGTCTGGGCATTCGCCAGAGTTACAGTTTATTTCTGCAACCGATGAGCGCCGATCTTGCCTTGGGGCGCGGGAATTTCACCTTCGCCATGGCGCTGTCGAATCTGCTCTGGGGACTGGCGCAGCCGTTTTTCGGCGCGTGGGCGGACAGGAAAGGCACCGGGCGCGTAGTCGCGGTGTCCGGTTTGCTATTCGCCGGAGGTCTTGCGCTGATGCCGCTGGCCACGACCCCCCTGATGCTGGACCTCAGCGCCGGGCTGATGGTGGGTTTGGGGCTCAGTGGGGCGACTTTCGCCGTCATCCTCGGCGCGGTGGGCCGCGCGTTTCCGCCTGAGCGGCGCAGCCTCGCACTCGGCATTGCATCCTCAGGGGGCGCGTTTGGACAATTCCTGATGCTTCCGTTCGGGCAGATCCTGATTTCGGCGCTGGGATGGCAGAGCGCGCTGCTGGTGCTGGCCGGAGCCGTCCTGGCGAGTGTTCCGCTCGCTGCGGCAATGGTGGAACGGCAGCGTCCCGTCGCAGCGAATGGTGCTCAGCAATCGCTAGATGAAGCGCTGCGCGAAGCCGGCGGTCATGCCGGGTTCCGGTATCTGACCGCGGGCTTCTTCGTGTGCGGCTTACAGGTCACGCTTATCCTGGAGCACCTGCCCGCATATCTGTTGGACGTGAAAATGACTCCGGCCGTAGGCGCGACCGCATTGGCGCTGATTGGACTGTTCAACATTGCGGGCTGCATTGCTGCCGGCTACTTGGGCGGGCGCTTCAGCAAGAAGTATCTGCTGTCGGGCACTTATATTCTTCGCGCAGTGTTCGTTGCTTTGTTCCTGGGACTCCCGGTTTCACCGCTGACGGTGTATTTGTTCGCTGCCGGCATGGGCTTCCTTTGGCTGAGCACCGTGCCGCTCTCCAGCGGGCTGGTTGCGCAGATCTTCGGTGTGCGCTTCTTGTCCACGCTGTTTGGCATCGTTTTCCTCAGCTATCAGGCCGGGAGCTTCGCCGGCGGGTGGCTGTTGGGAGGACATTCTTTCGATTCCACCGCCTCGTACGACCCGATGTGGATCTCCAGCATAGCCTTGGGGATGATCGCAGCCATTCTAAATCTTTCCATTGACGAACGGCCAGTCGCGTCCGCAAGCGCGGCCGGAGTGATCGTTTCGCGCCAGCATGCCACGCTTTGGTGGGTAGCGCTCACGACCATCTCTGCGGTGCTGGCCATAGTCGCTTTGCGTGGTTACTACTCCCCTTCAGTGCTGATCGATTTGGCCAACATAAAGCTTTGTGCACTGGCTGCCGCTGCCGCCTGATTGGCAAGGTGACGCGGTATCACATCTTCATTCACCCCGTCGGGCCGATCGGACGCGATGGAAAGTCTTAATGTCGTGGAGTAGACTCGGGGACAATCGAAGGTGGGAAGAGAATCGTGGTTACAGCGAGTTGGTGCTGGTCTGCAGGAGCTTGGTCTCGGCCCTGTGGTTCCTGATCCACGACAAGGGCAACTCCGAGCGCGAAGCTGGCCTCGGTGCTTGGGCTAGCATAAGCGGATGAACTGCTTTACTCTTTGGGAGAAAGGGGAGGAGCAATCAAGATGAAACGATCCCGTCGAAACCAATCGACCAGGTTCAAGCTCGGCATCGACGGCGAGGGCCGTTGGGTCGCTAACCTAACGTGCTTCTCGATCGGCTGTGGAGGCGAGATTCTGTCCAACCAACCGAGGCCGCCGCTATGGTCTTAGCAATCGTATTGGTTCTATTGATTGTTGGCTCCGTCCTGTTTCACATCCTGAGCCCGTGGTATTTCACGCCAAACGCTTCCAATTGGGGCACGATCGATAATACGGTTACGATCACGTTCTGGGTCACAGGGTTTGTCTTTGTCGCTGTCAATTTGTTCATGGCCTATGCCGTGCTGCGCTACCGTCACCGGAAGGAAACCCGGGCGCACTACGAACCCGAGAACAAAAAGCTGGAGATGGGGCTTACCGTAGTGACCACGGTGGGGGTCGCCGCCATGTTGGCCCCCGGCCTGTTTGTATGGGCGGAATTCGTTAATGTCCCGGAGGATGCGGCGGTGTTCGAGGCCGTCGGCAAGCAGTGGCACTGGAGCTATCGCTTCCCCGGAAACGACGGCGTGATGGGCACCGTCGATGCGCGGCACGTCAGCGAGAAAAACCCGTTTGGCATGAATCCGGACGATCCCAACGGACAGGACGACGTACTGATATCGAGCCCGGAGCTGCATCTTCCCGTCAACAGGCCGGTCAGGGCGCTGCTTCGCTCGATCGACGTCCTGCACAACTTCACAGTACCGCAGCTCCGGGCGAAGATGGATCTGGTGCCCGGCATGGTCACCTATATCTGGTTTACTCCCACCCGAACCGGGAAGTTCGACCTCCTCTGCAACGAGCTGTGCGGCGTCGGGCACTATGCCATGCGTGGCAAAATGATTGTAGAAGAACAGCGCGCATTTCAGGCATGGTTGTCCGGCCATCCGACGTTCGCGCAAACCGCAGCGCGAGCAGACGGCGATGCCGCCGCCGGCAAGCCGCTGTATACAGTCTGTGCGGCCTGTCATGGCGCGCAGGCGGAGGGGAACCCTGCACTGAATGCGCCGAAACTGAGCGGGCAAGAGGAGTGGTACCTGCAACGGCAATTGAAATCGTTCAAGCAAGGTGCCCGGGGGACCCATGACCAGGATGTCTTTGGAAAAATGATGGCG
>JBKKAO010000463.1:0-4473 GCA_046714645.1 Burkholderiales bacterium
ATTTCCGCCACCATCACGCCTTCCTCGGAGGACTTGTGGGCCAACATGGGCCCGCGCACCACATCCCCGATGGCGAAGACGTTGGGAAGATTGGTCCGGTTTTGGTCGTCCACTTCCACGTAAGCCTTGGCGTCGATCTTGAGTCCCACCGATTCCGCGCCAATGGCGGCGGAGTTGGGTATCCTTCCGATGGCGACGATCAGCCGGTCGAAGTCCACGATCTGCGTCTTACCTTCCTTGTCCTGATAGGTGATCTTCACGCCCTTGCCATCGGGCTTGACTTCGCTGATGCGCACGCCGGTGTGGATCTTGAGATCCTGGGTCCCATTGAAGATGCGGAATGCCTCCTTCGCCACCTGCTCGTCGGCCGCCGGCAGAAAGACAGGCAAGGCTTCAAGGATCATCACTTCGGCTCCCAGCCGTTTCCACACGCTGCCCATTTCCACACCGACCACTCCGGCGCCAATGACGCCCAGTGTTTTGGGAACGGTCCTAAAGTTCAGCGCGCCCACGTTGTCGCACACCACCTCGTTATCTACCGGCACACCGGGTAGATGCCGCGCCACCGAACCGGTGGCGATGATGACGTGCCGCGCCTCGATGGTCTGGACGTCGCCGCCGCTTTTCACCTCGATCTGGTAGCGCTCACCCGCCGCGACAAAGCGGCCATGGCCGTGCAGAGAGGCCACTTTGTTCTTCTTGAACAACATGGCGATGCCCAGGGTGAAGGTATCGACGATCTTGTCCTTGCGCGCGAGCATCTTGGACACATCCACGGAGAGCTTCTCCATCGTGATGCCGTGCTCGCCGAACTTGTCCCTCGCGCGCTCGTAGTTTTCAGACGATTCCAGCAACGCCTTCGAGGGAATGCAGCCCACGTTCAAGCAAGTCCCTCCTAGGCTGGGCTTTCCCTTGGCGTCTTTCCAATCGTCGATGCAAACGGTATTGAGTCCCAACTGGGAGGCACGAATGGCGGCCACGTAACCGCCGGGGCCGGCTCCGATTACCGCGACGTCGAATTGTTGGTTCATATTTTTGTGAGGCGTGAGGCGTGAGGCCTGTGGTGTAGAAAAGCTCCCTCTCTCCCATCCAGGGGAGAGGGCTGGGGTGAGGAGGCACGCCTCACGCCTATCGCCTCACGCCTCACGACAATCACACTTCTAGCAGCAAGCGCATCGGATCTTCCAGCGCTTCCTTCATGGCAACCAAGGAGAGCACGGCTTCGCGGCCGTCGATGATGCGGTGATCGTAGGACAGTGCCAGGTAATTCATGGGCCGGATGACGATCTGGCCGTTCTCCACCACGGCGCGCTCCTTGGTGGCGTGCACACCGAGGATGGCGCTTTGCGGCGGATTGATGATGGGAGTGGAAAGCATGGAACCAAACACACCGCCATTGGAGATGGAGAAGGTGCCCCCGGTTAGATCCTCCATGGTGAGCTTTCCATCCTTGGCACGAACGCCAAAGTCGGCGATCTGCTTTTCCACATCGGCGAGCGTCATCTGATCGGCATTGCGCAGGATGGGCACCACCAAACCGCGCGGGCTCGACACGGCGATGCCGATGTCGAAGTAGCCGTGATAGACGATTTCGCTGCCATCTACGGAAGCGTTCACGATGGGATAGCGCTTCAAGGCATGCACCGCCGCCTTGACGAAGAAGGACATGAAACCCAAGCGCGCGCCGTGATCCTTCTCGAACTTGTCCTTGTACTTGGCCCGCAGATCCATTACCGGCTGCATGTTGACCTCGTTGAAGGTCGTGAGAATCGCCGCGCTCGATTGCGATTGCAGCAAACGTTCCGCCACGCGCGCGCGCAGGCGAGACATCGCCACCCTTTGCTCGGGGCGATCCCCCAGGATAGCCTCCACGCTCACTTGGGCGGGTGTGCTGGGCTTCGCGGTAGGTGCGGTAGGTAATGCCATCTTCGCGAGGACGTCCTCCTTGGTGACACGCCCGCCGCGCCCCGTGCCGCCCACCAGATTGAGGTCCACGTTGTTGTCCGCCGCGATTTTCTTGGCCGCGGGCATAGCCTGCACCGCCACCGCACTAGGCGCTTTGCTCTCGGCCTTCTTACCGTTCGCGGCAGCTCCGGCCTTCGCGGCAACAGGAGCGGCCGCCGCAACACTGGCCTTACCTTCGGTATCGATGGTGGCGATGAGTTCGTTGCTCACCACCAACTCACCATCGGCTTTGACGATGGAAGCCAAGACACCCGATTGCGGCGCCGGGAGTTCGAGCACCACCTTATCGGTTTCGATGTCGATGAGACTTTCATCCTGGTTCACGAATTCACCGGCTTTCTTGTGCCAGCTGACCAAGGTCGCCTCGGCCACGGATTCCGAAAGCTGCGGTACTTTGACTTCAATCAACATACGGTCTTCCTATTTTAGTAGTGCGTGTTTCCCGGGCCGCGGGCGGAACCTTGAACGGGGCGCACAAGATTGTCGGCGATCTCCCTGAAGGCAGCATCCACCACCTCCCTCTGCTGCTCGATGTGTAGTGAGCCATAGCCTGCCGCCGGTGACGCGGAAGACGGCCGCAGCGCGTAGGCCAGCACCTGGTCGGGCCGCATATGCCGCAGCACGTAGTGCTGAATGCGATGCCATGCCCCTTGATTGCCAGGCTCTTCCTGGCACCAGAGCACTTCCTGGGCGTTACGATACAAGTTGATCTGCTCTTGGAAATCATCATGCGGAAACGGATAGAGCTGCGCGATGCGCACGATAACCATGTCCTTAATGCCGCGCTCGAGGCGTGCCGCGCGCAGGTCATAGAACACCTTTCCACTACATAAGATCACACGTTTGACTCGCTCCGGTTTGATGTCCGTGTCCCACTCGCCGTTGACGGGTTTGAATTTGCTGGCGGAAAACTCTTCCAGCGGCGACACCGATTCCTTGTGCCGCAGCAAACTCTTAGGCGAAAAAATCACCAAGGGCTTGCGGTAAGGCCGAATCATCTGCCGGCGCAGCAGAAAGAACATCTGCACCGGCGTGGCCGGGACGCACACTTGGATGTTGTAGTCCGCGCAAAGTTGCAAGAAGCGCTCGATACGCGCTGAGGAGTGCTCGGGACCTTGGCCTTCGTAACCGTGCGGGAGCATCATCACCAGGCCGCACACCCTGCCCCACTTCACCTCACCCGAGGCGATGAACTGGTCGATCACCACTTGCGCACCGTTGGTGAAATCGCCGAACTGCGCCTCCCACAATACCAACTCGTTGGGTTCGGAAGTGGAGTAACCATACTCGAAACCGAGCACCGCCTCCTCGGAGAGCACGGAGTCGATCACCACGAAGTCGCCTTGATTGGGCGCGATGTGCCTAAGGGGAACATAGGTGCCCGCATCCCATTTCTCGCGGTTCTGATCGTGCAGCACGGCATGGCGGTGGAAGAAGGTGCCGCGCCCGGAATCCTGCCCCGAGATGCGCACGGAGAATCCGTCGCGCAGCAGCGAAGCGTAGGCGAGGTTCTCCGCCATACCCCAATCCACCGGCATCTTGCCTTGCCCCATCAAGCGGCGGTCGGCGATGATTTTCTCGACACGCGGATGCAGTTGAAAGTTGTCCGGGATGGTGGTGAGTTTCTCTGCCAGCATTTGCAAATCCGCCAGGGGCAAGGTCGTGTCGTCTTTCTCGTTCCACTTGGTGCCCTTGTAGGGCGACCAGTCCACGGCGAAGGGCGGCTTGTAATCGAAGAGGATGGTCTTGTTGGTCTGATAGCCCGCCTCCAGTGCCTGCCGGTAGGCCGCCATCATTTGATCGGCGTCGTGGGCGGCGATCACGCCAAGTGCTACCAACTTATCCCCGTAGAGCTTGCGGGTGCCCGGATGCGCATTGACGATCTTGTACATCAGCGGCTGGGTCACCATGGGTTCGTCTTGCTCGTTGTGCCCGAGTTTGCGGAAGCACACCAGATCGACCACCACGTCTTTCCTGAACTTGGACCGGTAGTCCAGCGCGATTTCGATGGCCATGACCGCGGCTTCCGGATCGTCGCCATTGACGTGAAAGATCGGCGCTTCCACCATCTTCGCCACGTCCGTGCAATACAGCGTCGAGCGCACGTCGCGCGGGTCGGACGTGGTGAAGCCGATTTGGTTGTTGACCACGATATGCACGGTGCCGCCAGTGCCGTAACCGCGGGTCTGGGAGAGGTTGAGCGTCTCCATCACCACGCCCTGTCCGGCGAAGGCGGCGTCGCCGTGGATCAACACGGGCAACACTTCGTTGCCCTCGCGGTCCTTGCGCCGGTGCTGGCGTGCGCGCACGGAACCTTCCACTACGGGATTGACGATCTCCAAGTGCGAAGGATTGAAGGCCAGGGTCAAGTGCATGGCCCCACCCGGCGTCATCACGTCGGAGGAAAAGCCCTGGTGATACTTCACGTCGCCCGCCAGCAGATGGCCGTCGTGCTTGCCTTCGAATTCAGAGAACAAATCCTTGGGCATCTTGCCCAGGGTGTTGACC
>JBKKAO010000464.1:0-3561 GCA_046714645.1 Burkholderiales bacterium
TTCCCACCCTCATGATCCTGCGCGATAGCGTAATCCTCTATTCCGAGGCGGGCGCGCTCAGACCCAACGAGCTTGAGGACATCCTCGACAAAGCTAAGGCCCTCGACATGGACAAGGTGCGTCAAGAAATCGAAGTGGAGCGGCAAGCCGAAGCGGAACGGCAAGTGAGCGAAGCCCTCCACATGCGCCGTGTGTGTCCTACGGCGCGCAGCGGCCCCGCCCGTTCACGCGAGTAAGGCCTTTCTCACATTGGGTGAGTCGAGTTGTTCCAAGAACCATGACAGGCTTTGGCCTACGGGTTGGCTTTGCCACCCATAGCACAGCCGGGATGCCGGGCGAGGTTCGGCCACGCCGATTTCCAGCAGGTGCCCGGCGGCGATGGCGGGACGTGCATACTGAGGGGGTAAAAATCCTACCCCGATGCCGGCGGCTTGCGCTTCCAATTTTGCTTCGATGTCCGATACGGTGAGGGCATCGGGTCCCGCACGTAGGCCCATGTTGCGCGGAGGCAGTTCTCTCGTGCTGTCCTTCAGAAGTACGGTACGGTATTTCGCGATCTCGCTGGTTGGGACCGGTGCGGAGCAACGCGTTAAGGGGTGACCGGGCGCCACACAAAACATCCAATGCACGTCTCCAAGGTGCTTCACGTTGTTCACGCCCGAGGGCATGGAATACTCGGGGGCGCCGATGGCAAGATCCACGCGGCCGCCGCGCAGCGCGTCCCAGCAGCCGGTGAGGACCTCTTTGGTCAGGGTCAAGCGCACGCCAGGAACCCGCGCGAAAAATTCCGCGGCGATCCGCAATATCCGCTCGCTGGGTATCAGCGCTTCATAGGCGACGCGTAGTTCGGGCTCAAGCCCATGGGCGATCCGCTGTACACGTTGTTCGGTTTCCGCAAGCGCGGTGAGGAGTTGGCTCGCCTCGCGCATGAGCGCTGCCCCGGCCTGCGTGGGGCGCGCACGATGACTTTGGCGGTCGAACAGTTGTATCCCGAGATCGGTCTCCAACTTGTGAATGGTGTAGGTGATGGAGGAGGGTACGCGGCGTAGTTCTTCCGCTGCGGCAGCGAAACTCCCCCTGCGCGCGATGGCATCTAGCGTCTCCAAGGCCTCCAGAGACAGCTTGATACTCGGCATAAGACCTCCCTGTTTCGAAACGCCGCGTCTAGTATGTCGGGCTGGAGCCCGGCAAACTGAGCTAAACTTGCTGTTCTTGTCATTCACCGCTGCTATCGGTGTGGCTGCGCATCTCCTGACGGACGCACGGATACGACGACCCTCCATGGCAGCCACTTTTTAAGGCCAAGTAGTGCATAGAGCCATGACCCGCAATGTACAGCTAATCGCGTTATTCGTCTGCGTGGCGCTTTCCTTTGGATGTGGCAAGAAAGACGATGTTGTGGCGGCCCAAGCGAAATCCGCGAATGCGCCGGCGCCCGGCGGCGGTGGAAAGCCCTCTGGAATGCCTGTTATGGCAGCGCACGTTGAAGTCGGGAACTTCAGCACCGAACTCACGGCGGTAGGAACCTTGCTCGCGGATGAATCCGTGATCATTCGATCCGAGATCGATGGTCGTGTGGTGACCCTACCCTTCCAAGAGGGCCAGGCGGTCAAGAAGGGCGCGCGCTTAGTCTCCCTCGATAGCTCGGAACTGGACGCCGCCCTTGCCGCGGCGAAAGCGGATCAACGTACGGAAATCAGCCGCTATGACCGGGCCCAAGAGTTGTTCCAAAAGGCCTTCATCAGCGGGGAAGCCCTAGATGTGGCGCGGAACAATATGGCGCGCACAAAGGCCCGTGTGCAACAAGAGCAAGCACGCTTGTCCAAGACTGTCATTACGGCGCCTTTTGACGGCGTCGTCGGCCTGCGCTTGATCAGCCCGGGCGCCTATGTCAAGGCGGGTGAGGATATCGTGCGCTTGGAGAATATCAGCGCCATCAAACTGGATTTCCGCGTACCCGAGACCCACGCCAGCCAGCTCAAGAAAGGCCAGGAAGTCGCAGTGGCTGTGGACGCCTACCCTGGGGACCGGTTCACCGGAAAAATCTTTGCCTTGGAACCGGTGGTGGACGAACGCTCGCGCACCGTGTTGGCACGCGCGCAGGTTCCGAACAACGAAGCGAAACTAAAGCCCGGCATGTTCGCGCGGGTCATCGTCTTATTGGAGAACCGGCCCGGCGCGCTCATCATCCCGGAGGAGGCCATCGTTCCCCTAGGCAAGGACGCCTTTGTCTATCGCATCAAGGAAGGCGGGGCCACGGAGATTACGCAAGTGCAGATTGGCGCGCGCCGCCCGGGGCAGGTGGAAATCCTCAGCGGTTTGAGTGCCGAGGATCAGGTGGTGACCGAAGGGGCCATGAAGTTACAGATGATGCCCCCCGGCGCGCCGGTAACAGTGATGGCCCCCACTCCTGGCGGCAAAGCGGCTGAGAAGCCCCAGCCGGGGGGCGGCAAGCCTGGTGTGAACGAAGGCAAGGCGGCCGAGCCCAAGGCCCAGCAGGAGACAAACTCATGATGCTATCGGATCTATCCATCAAGCGTCCCGTCCTCGCCACGGTGATGAGTCTGATGATCGTATTGATCGGCGCGATCTCCTTCCAGCGCCTGGACGTGCGCGAGTACCCCAAGATCGATCCACCGACCGTGTCGGTGCGAACCATCTACAAGGGCGCCACCGCGCAGGTGGTGGAGAGCGTGCTCACCCAGCCCATCGAAGATGCGCTCTCGGGCATCGAGGGCATCAAGACCATCAAGTCCAAGAGCAAGGAAGAGGTGAGCGAGATCACCGTGACCTTCGTCACCAACCGTGACGTGGACGCTGCCGCGAGCGACGTGCGCGACCGCGTGGGGCGGGTGAAATCGCAGCTACCGCGTTCGGTGACGGATCCCGTGGTGAATAAGATCGAAGCCGATGCCTGGCCCATCATGTGGATCGCCATCACCAGCGACCGCCACACTGCCATGGAATTGACGGACTTTTCCGATCGCTATTTGACCGATCCGCTGAAGGCTCTGCCGGGTGTGGCGACCGTGGTCATAGGCGGCGAGCGCAAGTACTCCATGCGAGTGTGGCTCGACCGCGAACGTCTTGCGGCACAAGGCTTGACCGCGAAGGATGTCGAAGACGCCCTATTGCGACAGAATCTCGATTCTCCGGGCGGGCGCATTGAAAGCACCGAGCGCGAGTTCACGGTGTTGGCCGAGACCGATCTTAAGAGCGCCGAGCAGTTCAACAACATGATCATTACGGAGGTGAGTGGCTATCCCCTGCGCTTGCGCGATGTGGGGTACGCCGCACCTGGGCCCTATGAGAACCGAAAGATCGTCCGGATCAAGGGCGAGGAAGCCTTAGGCTTGGGCGTGGTGAAGCAATCCACCGGCAATACCTTGGAGATCGCGCGCGCCGTCAAAGACGTGATCCCCAAGCTGCAACCCACGTTGCCTGAAGGCATGACGCTCAAGGTGGCGGTGGATACCTCGCTGTTCATTCAGTCTTCCATCGACTCCGTGTTTGAAACGCTACTGGAAGCCTTGGCGCTGGTGGTGCTGGTGATCTTCTTGT
>JBKKAO010000465.1:0-11646 GCA_046714645.1 Burkholderiales bacterium
GTTGATTTTGGGTTTCGGCGAACCGGCTCTCCAAGGTGTTGACCTTGAGGTCCAGTGCACGGAAGGCGTCTCGCGTTTGATCGGCGAGGAGCCGGCTTTCCTTGTTGAATTGCTCCGCCGCCGCGAGTTTCTGGACTAACTCTCTTTGAAGGCCGCCGATCTGGCTGCGGGTATCCAACCAGATTGCTAGGACCAAGAGCAAGATCGCCACCACGCCAAGAACAAGAAAAATCGCACCGAGCCGGCTTCGTTGACCCAACGCAAGCGATGGACTAGATTGAGGCACGGAGCCCGTTTGCTGGCCGGGAGGGTTCGGATCGGGCACTTTTGAAAAGCCTAGTTTCTCAATGGCGTTGCTGGGTTCATTCAAGGTTGCTGCGCGAAGTGAGCGATCAGCCCATCGACCAGCGCCTGGTCGCCAGGGGGGATGACGACGATCTGTCTCACACCCTTCTCCCGCGCGTGCTCGGCGATTCTGGGGTGCATGACGAACATGACCGAGGCGCACAGGTAAGCATACCCGGGCTCGCCGAGCAAAGTGAAAAGGTTTTCCAAACCCTCGCCACTATTAATCGCTATGGCTTGAATGCCGGAGCGGGCGAACCTTTGGAGGATGGGCACCGGATCGGTCGCGGGTAACACCCGCCGGTAGCACTCCAAGTAGTCCACCTGGGCACTTCGCCCGCGCAAGGTTGCGGCGAGCAACTCGCGCCCGCCAAGGCCTCGCACGATCAGCAGCTTCTTGTTCTCAACGTGCTGCAACACGGGCAAGCGCAGGAGGGCTTCGCTATCGGAACCCTTCTCGGGGGTGAGGATTCGAGAAAGCCCATGCTCGCGCAGCGCTTGGGCCGTTGCCTCCCCCACCGCCAGCGCAGCCACTCCTTCGGGCCATGCTCCACGCACTTTGGCCATAGCGTGGCGAACGGCATTCGCGCTGATAAAGATGGCATAGTCGTATTGTTCCAGTTGGTTCAGCATCCCTCGCGTCTCGGCGCTTTCTTCGACGGGCTGAATCTCGATGGTGGGAAAAAGGACCGGCGTGCCGCCGGCCTGTTCGATCATTCGGGCGAGTGTCTCAGCTTGACCCGCCGGCCTGGTGATCAGGATTTCTTGCTTATCTAAACGGCCAGACAAGTCTGCGGGCCTTGGGAGAGCGTGGCGCCACTCGATGGGCTGAGTGCGAGGCATTTAGGCATTCAAGGCTTCTAGAATACGTGTCGCACCCTGAGCCCGAAGTTTGTCCGCCAATTCCAAGCCGATCTGCTCCACGTTGTTCGCGGAAACTTCTCGCGCAAGTTCGGCACGCACATGTTGCGTACCATCGGGGCTCGCAACCATTCCGATGACGCTTACCCAGCGGCCTTCCAACCATGCGTGCACACCTAGGGGCAAGGTGCAACTTCCCCCGAGCGCCAGGCTAACAGCGCGCTCGATCCGAACGCACACGGCGCTGTGTTCGTCGTGCAGCACGCGCACGAGATCCACCACATCGGTCCGATGGGCCAGGCACTCGATCCCCAGCGCACCTTGGCCCACGGCGGGAATGCTGTCATTGGCCGGCAGGGGTGCGGTGATTCGGTGTCCGAGGTCCAATCGCTTGAGGCCCGCCACGGCCAGAATGATGGCGGCAAATTTTCCTTCGTCCAAGCGCCGAAGCCGCGTTTGCACATTGCCTCGCAGTGGCTCGACTTTGAGCCCAGGATAGCGCACGCGGATCTGGCTCTCGCGCCGCAGGCTGGAGGTTCCCACCGCGCTGCCCTCCGGCAACTCGCTCAACGCCTTGTATCGGTTGGAAACGAAGGCATCGCGCGCATCCTCACGGGCCGAGATCGCCGCAACCGTGAACCCCTCGGATAGCTGCACGGGGACGTCCTTCATGGAATGCACCGCGATATGCGCCCGGCCATCGGCCAAGGCGTGTTCCAGTTCCTTGATGAAAAGACCTTTACCGCCAATCTTGGCAAGGGAGGTGGCGAGATTCTGGTCGCCTTCCGTGGTCATTCCTAGTAGGTCGATTTTTAGAGCGGGGTAGGCGGCGCTAAGCCGTTCTCGAACATGATTGGCCTGCCACAGAGCAAGCGCGCTCTCGCGTGTGGCGATGACGAGTTTGGTTGGGAGTTGCGTCAAGAAGGGTGCTCGAAGGAAGCCACAGGTTTGTAGCTTGGCGGGATTCTATCAGGCCCGCTCGATCATCCCGTTAATGGGCCTGCGAGCGCACCTTATGAGGCCAGTTGCTTGATCACGTGCTGCTGGCGCCGGCTTACGGGTAAGCGCTCAGCGATTCCGCGTAGCGTCACTTCCCACTGCCCGTCACCATCGTCTCCGGCGCGCTCAAAACCCTCAATGTTGACCCGGCTGACCAGGCAATTGCGATGCACGCGCACGAAGCTGTCGCTGAACTCTTGCTCGAGACGCGAAAGAGAATCCTCGATCAAGTATTCCCGCTCCTGCGTTTTGAGACAGACGTACTTCTGATCCGCGCGCATGTATAGGATCTTGTTCACCGGCACCAGAGTCACTCGTCCGCGCTCGCTCACCGAGATGTGGGACCGAGCATCCGCCGCGAGGCTTTGTAGCACGTTCTGCGTAAGCGGGGCTTCACTCTTGATGCGCTTCAACGCGTCGTGCAGGCGCTGGAGCCGAATGGGTTTGAGCAAGTAGTCCACGGCGTGCATCTCGAAAGCCTTCACGGCGTAGACATCGAAGGCCGTGGTGAAAATCACCGCAGGCGGTTTCTCCATGGCAAGCAGATGTTGCGCGGCTTCGATACCATCCATTTCGGGCATGCGAATATCGAGGAGCACGAGATCCGCGGGTACGGTCTCCAGAAGATCGATCAACTCTTGCCCGTTGGCCGCTTCGCCCACGACTTGCGCGGGTACGCTCTCCGAGCAATCATCCAAGAGTTCCTTGAGCCTGCGCCGCGCGGGAGCTTCGTCGTCGGTGATCACCACGCGTAGAACACAGAGGTTCTGGGTCATGCTGCCTCCTTGATATAGGGCATGCGAATATGAACCTGATACTCGTTGTCGGATACCGTGGCACTCAAGTTAGCCTCCGCATCGAAATGCAAGGACAGGCGCTCTCGAATATTACCCACCGCCATCTTGTTTCCGGCGTGATGAGTACCGGTCTTGCGATAGGGGTTCCTGAGCACGACGTGCACCTCATCGCGCACCTTGTAGGCGTTGATATGGATCACTCCCATGGTCATGGAAGGTTCGATGCCGTGATAGACCGCGTTCTCCACCAGGGGCTGGAGAACCATGGGAGGTACCCGCGCCTCACCCGGCATCTTGTCTATATGCCATTCCACCTTGAGCCGCTCGCCCAAGCGAAGTTGTTCGAGGTTCAAGTACTGGCGCGTGAGTTCCACTTCGGATTCCAAGGTGGACAGTTCGCGGTTGTCCGCCATCAATACGCGAAAAAGACCGGCCATATCTTCCAGTGCCGCTTCGGCACGCCTAGGTTCGCTGCGCACCAAGCTCAATACCGCATTCAAACTATTGAACAGAAAATGGGGCCGAATGCGCGCTTGCAACGCCTGCAGCCGGGCTTCGGAAAGGGCGGGCGAGAGCGCGCGGCTACGCAGGTGAAAGTAGTAAAGCAAGGCACCGCTGGCCAGCAGGGTCACGAGCCAATAGCGCTCCAACCGGAACGGCGGGTTGTCGCTGTTTACCTCGAGTAAGAGGCGATAAACGAGCGTTACGACCAGGACTTCCAGCGCCACCACGATCACCAGCCCTGCGCGGTAGCTCAAACTGTGTAACCAAGCATCGAGGGTGAAAAGCGCGAGGACACTCAACACCAGCACCGGCTGCACCACAGCCGACGCCCCCGCGAGAGAACTCCACATCCCACTCCAGGAGTCGGCCCGCAACACGGCCACCAGCATCGAGAACAAGGTAACGGAGCACACGATGCGCAGAATAATGCCCATATTGCGAAAGTTCGGGAGCGCATCCCGGTGAAGGGCCTGATTTATACTTCCCATCGCGCTCACTGTCTCATTGCCTCCTGCGTAATCCTTCCTGAGGGGCGTGAGATCCACTCGCAGATCGTCACTTCAATCGCCACGTAGATCGTCGAATCCCGCACCCATGCAAGAAAAGAACCTAAAAACCTGGTCAGGCCGCTTTAGCGAGCCCGTGGACGATCTGGTGAAGCGCTACACCGCCTCGGTGGACTTCGATCACAGGTTGGCTGAATTCGACATTCAAGGCTCCCTTGCCCACGCGAGGATGTTGCACGCCATCAAAGTGCTCTCCGACCAGGATTTGTCGGATATCGAACGCGGCATGGCACAAGTTCAAGATGAGATTCGAAGCGGGCGCTTTCAATGGTCCGTGGATCTAGAGGATGTCCATCTCAACATCGAGAAACGTCTCACCGATCTGGTGGGCGATGCAGGCAAGCGGCTGCACACGGCGCGATCGCGAAACGATCAAGTGGCCACCGGTATCCGGCTTTATCTACGCGATGCGATCGATCAGATCGATGTCCTCGCGCGGGCCCTGCAAGTAAAGTGGATTGACCTGGCCGCTCAGCATACGGAAACCCTTATGCCCGGTTTCACCCATCTGCAAGTCGCCCAGCCCGTGAGCTTTGGCCATCACCTCATGGCCTACTACGAAATGCTCAAACGCGACCGCGGGCGTTTCGCGGATTGCCGCGCGCGAGTCAATCACCTGCCCCTGGGCGCGGGTGCGCTGGCAGGGACCACCTATCCCATCGACCGGCCTATGGTGGCCAAGGCGCTGGGGTTCGCGGGAGTCTGCGAGAACTCCTTGGACGCGGTGTCGGATCGCGATTTCGCCATCGAATTCTGTTCCGCGGCGGCGCTGTTGATGGTGCACCTGTCGAGATTCTCCGAGGAACTCATCTTGTGGATGAGTTCGAGGTTCGGATTCATCCGCTTGGCGGATCGCTACTGCACCGGGTCATCCATGATGCCGCAGAAAAAAAATCCCGACGTACCCGAGCTAGTTCGCGGCAAGACCGGGCGTGTGAATGGCCATTTGGTGGCGCTGCTCACCCTCATGAAGGGACAAGTGCTCGCCTACAACAAGGACAATCAAGAGGACAAGGAGCCCTTGTTCGATACCGCCGATACGCTGATCAACACCTTGCGAGTATTCGCGGCAATGATGGAAGGCCTTACCGTGAACACGCGGGCCATGCGTGATGCCGCGCGCGAAGGATTCTCCACCGCCACGGACTTGGCGGATTACCTGGTGCGCAAGGGCTTGCCCTTCCGCGAGGCCCATGAGGTCGTGGCCCAGGCTGTGCGGCGAGCAGCGGAACAAGAACAGGACTTAAGCGAATTCACGCTGGAAGAGCTTCGAGAGTTTTCCAACTTGATCGAGGGTGACGTTCATCAAGCGCTCACATTGGAAGGATCCCTCGCCGCGCGCAACCATATCGGCGGCACCGCGCCAGATCAAGTACGAGCGGCGATCGCCCGGGCGCGCAAGGAACTCTCAGCATGACCGTCATCTTGGAAGAACTTTTTTCCCTTAAAGGAAAAGTTGCCTTGGTAACAGGCGCAAGCTCCGGTATCGGAGAAGGGATGGCGGACACGCTGGCCGGTGCGGGCGCGGCGGTGGTGCTGGTCGCGCGCAATCAAGCCAAGCTCGATGCTCTGGCGGAGCGCATCGAGCAACACGGTGAGCGTGCCGCCACGCTGGCCTGCGATCTTTCCGTTCGGCAGCAGATCTATCGTTGCGCGGAGGAGGCGCCGCGCCTCTTCGGCGATATCGACATCTTGGTCCATTGCGCCGGTATCAATCTGCGCCCTCCGGTGGATGAGATCGACGAGAAGGTTTGGGATCAGACCATGGCCATCAACGTCGATGCGCCTTTCTTCCTATCGCAGAAACTGGTGCCCGCCATGCGCCGTAAAAAGTGGGGACGCATTATTCACATCGCCTCGCAACAATCCGTGCGCGCCTTTGGCAACAGCGGTGCCTACGGTGTTTCCAAGGGCGGCATCGCCTCCATGACACGCGGCTTCGCCGAAGCCTGGTCCGCCGATGGCGTCACCTGCAACGCCATCGCTCCCGCTTACGTCAACACCCCCATGGCCGCGCCCGTGTTCAACGACCCACAAAAATCCGCCTGGGGTGCCAGCCGAACCATGATCGGCCGTAACAGCGAAGTCGGTGACCTACAGGGTGTGATGATCTTCCTCGCAAGCCGCGCTTCCGATTTCATGACGGGACAAATCGTATTCGTGGATGGGGGGTTCTCAGCGAAGTAAGTAGATGGCGCGTGCCACCAACGCCTGAATGCCTTACTTTAGCGCCTGCGGAAAAAATCCAACCGCTCTATTACACTTACATAATGGAGGAGATCCATGCAACGTAGATCCTTTCTTAAACGCGCCGCCGCGGGTGTGGCGGCTGGCGCCGTAGCGGCCCCCGCTATCGCGCAATCATTACCCAGCATTCATTGGCGCATGGCAACCAGTTGGCCCAAGAGCTTGGATACGCTCTATGGCGGGGCTGAGTTGATATGCCGGCGCGTCGGGGAAATCACCGATGGCAAGTTTCAGATGCGGCCTTTCGCCGCCGGCGAGATCGTGCCCGCGACCCAGGTGTTGGATGCCGTGCAGGCGGGCACTGTGGAAGTGGGACACACGCCGACCTACTACTACTTCGGTAAGGATGCTGCGTTCTCCTTCGGGACGGCCGCGCTGTTCGGGATGAACCAGCGGCAAAATTTCGCGTGGTGGTATTTCGGTGGCGGAGCAGAGGCCATGGCGCCTTTGTTCAAGGAGTACGGATGCGTGGGTTTTCCCGGCGGTGGAACGGGCTGCCAAATGGGAGGCTGGTTTCGAAAGGAGATCAAGACCATCGCGGACTTGAAGGGACTTAAGTTTCGCGTGGGCGGCATGGCGGGTCTCGCGCTCACTAAGCTGGGAGTTGTGCCGCAAATGATCGCGGGCTCGGATGTCTATCCGGCTTTGGAGAAGGGCACCATCGATGCCGCCGAATGGGTGGGGCCCTATGACGACGAGAAGCTGGGGTTCAACAAGGTGGCGAAGTACTACTACTACCCGGGCTGGTGGGAAGCGGGTCCCATGAGCATGACGCTGGTTAACGAGAAAAAATGGAAAGAGTTACCCAAGGCCTACCAGGCCGCGCTCACCACGGCTTGCGCGGAGGCCTGCCACTGGATGGTTGCCAAGTACGACGCGCAGAATCCAGCAGCGCTACGCCGTCTTGTGGGGTCGGGCACTATTTTGCGGCCGTTCCCGAAGCCTGTGCTGGAAGCCTGTGAGAAAGCGGTATTCGATCTCTATGAGGAGTTAATGACGAAGAGCGCGCACTGGAAGCGTATCTATCCGGCATGGAAGAAATTCCGCGATGACCAATTTCTATGGTTCCGCGTGGCGGAGTCGGCCTACGACAGCTATGCCTTCACCTCAAAGATCGGTAGCGGAAAGTAGGCCGTTGGCGAGCGAAGCGCGTTAGGATCCCGTGACGAAGGCCTCGGGATAAAATCCGGCGCGCTCTCGCCACGACTTGCCATAAAACCCGTCAATCAAGTCTTACATGGGACGGCTCGCAGTTATGCGCGCCGCCGATCCGATAACAACTTCTGCAAAAAGGAAATCTATGAAGCGCAGATCGTTTCTGAAGCAAGCGGCCGTGGGCGTCACAGCGGGTGCTGTCGCGGCCCCTGCCATCGCGCAATCTAACCCCAGTATCAATTGGCGCATGGCCACCAGCTGGCCAAAGAGCTTGGACACAATTTACGGCAGCGCGGACTTGCTGTCCCGGCACGTGGCGGAGTTGACGGACGGCAAATTCCAGATCCGGCCTTTCGCCGCCGGTGAGATCGTCCCGGCAGCTCAGGTGCTTGATGCGATTCAGGCGGGCACGGTGGAGATCGGTCACACCGCGCCCACTTACTACTTCGGAAAAGATCCTGCCTTCGCTTTTGGCACCACGGTGCCCTTCGGTATGAATACCCGGCAAAACTACTCGTGGTGGCACTTCGGAGGGGGCGCGGAAGCCATGGCACCCCTGTTCAAGGAGTACGGGGTCATCGCGATTCCCGCGGGAAACACCGGTGCTCAAATGGGCGGCTGGTTCCGCAAGGAGATCAAGGGAATCGAGGACTTCAAAGGTTTGAAGTTTCGCATCGCGGGCATCGCTGGATTGGTGGTTGCCAA
This sequence comes from Burkholderiales bacterium, assembly GCA_046714645.1. Taxonomy (GTDB): domain Bacteria; phylum Pseudomonadota; class Gammaproteobacteria; order Burkholderiales; family SHXO01; genus SHXO01. Next base: position 8,180 of record JBKKAO010000465.1, read on the forward strand.
GCTGGGCGGCGTACCGCAGATGATTGGCGGACCGGATATTTATCCCGCGCTGGAGAAGGGCACCATCGATGCGGCCGAATGGGTGGGTCCCTACGACGATGAAAAGCTGGGCTTCAACAAAGTCGCCAAATACTACTACTACCCCGGTTGGTGGGAGGGCGGCCCCATGCTAACCGCCATGATCAACGAGAAGAAGTGGAACGAGTTACCGAAGCACTACCAGGCTGCCATCCGCACCGTCTGCGCCGAAGCCTATGCGTGGATGCCGGCGAAGTATGATTCGCTCAACCCCACTGCCCTGCGCCGCTTGGTGGCGAGCGGCACCAAACTGAGCGCCTATCCCAAGGCGCTGCTGGAAGCGTGCGAAAAGGCCTCGTACGAGGTCTACGATGAGCTTGGCGCAAAGAGCGCGCATTGGAAGCGGATCTATCCGGCGTGGAAAAAATTTCGTGATGAACAATTCCTCTGGTACCGGGTGGCGGATTACGCTTACGACCACTACGCCTTCAACTCCAAGGTCGGCGCGGGCAAGTAGTTCTACAAACCGCCCGTTCACCCCTTGAACGGACGGTTGGCCCTATTTCTTGAACAGCTCCTGTAGCTCGTCAGATTCCTTAGTTGCGCCGGATCCCGGCGTATCACTGCTGCCGCCGGGTGTGCTGAAGTCCGGCGGAGCTTCTTGTTCAGAGGACGTGCCACCGGGTTCGGAGTCCGGAATCACGATCTCGATCTTGGAGGCGTCCACATTGCTACGTTCCACATTGCTGGTGACCAATTCTGGGAAAGCAATCACGATCCCCACCATGATGATTTGAATCACCACGAAGGGCACTGCACCCCAGTAGATTTGTCCCGTGGTAATGGGCGCCATGCGCCGCCCGGTGATCTTGTCCAGGTATTCATTAGCCGGTGCCACGCTACGCAGATAGAACAACGCAAATCCGAAGGGCGGATGCATGAAGGAGGTCTGCATATTGACTCCCAGCAATACTCCAAACCAGATCAGATCGATACCCAGTTTTTCCGCCACGGGGGCTAGCAACGGCACGATGATGAAGGCCAGCTCGAAGAAGTCGAGAAAGAAGGCGAGCAGGAAGACCATGATATTCACCACGATCAGGAAACCCAGTTGACCGCCTGGAAGACCCGTCAAGAGATGCTCCACCCATAGATCGCCGCTCACTCCCCGGAAGGTCAGACCAAAAATCGTGGCCCCTATCAAAATGAAAATCACGAAGGAGGACAGCTTGGCGGTGGTGTTCATCGCTTGACTTAACAGCGACCAACTCAAGCGGCGATTCACCATCGCGAGAATGACCGCGCCCGTGGCACCCATGGCACCGCCTTCAGTAGGCGTGGCCACGCCGAGGAAGATGGTGCCCAGCACCAGAAAAATGAGCCCCAATGGCGGAACCAGCACCAAGAGCACGCGCACCAGCAGCTTAGTGCCGCGAAGCGTGCGGGCTTCGGGGGGAAGTGCCGGCCCGGAGGTGGGGTCGATCATGGTTTTGCCGAACACGTAGATCGCATAGAGCCCGGTCAGCACTAAACCGGGCAGTATCGCCCCCGCGTACATATCGCCCACCGAACGCCCCAACTGGTCTGCCAAGACAATCAATACCAAGGAGGGCGGAATAATTTGCGCAAGCGTTCCCGAAGCGGCGATTACGCCGCTAGCTAAACGCCGGTCATAGCCGTAGCGCAGCATGATGGGCAGCGAAATGAGGCCCATGGAAATAACGGAGGCTGCCACCACACCCGTAGTCGCCGCCAGCAGGGCGCCCACAAAAATCACGGCGTAGGCCAGTCCACCGCGCACGGGCCCGAAGAGCTGGCCGATGGTGTCGAGCAAATCTTCCGCCATGCCGCTGCGCTCGAGAATCAAGCCCATGAAGGTAAAGAAGGGGATGGCGAGCAGGGTGTCATTGGCCATGATGCCGAAGATTCGCTCCGGCAAGGCTTGGTATAGCTCGACGCTCAGAAGACCCAGCTCGATACCGACGAGTCCGAAGGTCAAGCCCAGCGCACCCAATGCGAAGGCCACGGGATAGCCCAGCAATAGAAATACGACCAGCACCATGAACATCAGGGGCGCGAGGTTATCGATGATGAACTGGATCATTTCGCGTCCCCTTCGAGCACTGGTGCGCCGTGAGAGGAGTGCTTCTCCGCGGGATCGGGAATCAGGCCCTTGAGGAACGCGACGCGCTTGATAAGCTCAGAAAGCGCCTGCACGGTTAGCAAGAAGAATCCGATGGGAATCATGAGGCGCGCGGGCCAGCGAATCAAACCGCCCGCATTCGCGGACATCTCCCCGCTGTGCCAGGCGTTCAAGAAGAGCGGCCAGGAAGACCACATGAGATACAGCGCCACGGGCAACAGAAAAAACACCGTGCCGAAGATGTCAATCCAGGTCTGCGTGCGCTGGGAAAAGCGGCTTGCCACGACGTCGATACGAATATGCTCGTTGTGCAGCAAGGTATAGCCCGAGCAGAGCAGAAACACGACGGAGAAGAGATACCACTGCAGCTCGAGCCAAGCATTGGAGCTGATGCTCAGCGCGTAGCGGGACATGGCGTTGCCGGAGCTGACCAGTACGCAAGCGAGCACCAGCCACATCACTGTGCGGCCCACTCTTTCGTTGAGCGCGTCGATGCCGCGCGATATGGATAACAACAAATTCATGGTGGGTCCCTAGTTATCGTTTTGAGATCTCTAGCCATCCCTCTGGGCAGCCCGTGCGGGGCGCGCTTGGGATTGTTCTACCGGTGCGCCTTCGCGAGGTGCGCGCGAGGCGTGGCGGCGGATTGTCGCACGATCAGCGAGTATGATGAATGGCACTTGCAGGATGCGAGGGGGCTGATAGAAGCAAAGCCGGATCCCTCGGCAAGTAAATGAAATGCCGGGCGGGCAGTTTGTGCACGAGTCCGGCGAAGCGGACTTTCTTATCAATGAGGAGAAACGTAATGGGGTAAGTCTCAGCGTTTACTGAACGTTTTTTTGACATCGACGTGGCAAAGTCTCAGCGTTACCTGAACAGTCATAGTTTGCCTTTGAAGGGTTTATTTGAGCGATGGTAGGGCAACTCGCAAAGCAGCGGTTGGGATTGCGGGTCCCGCCGTCGCAGGGCGTAAAAGCGGATGCGCTGAAGGCCGAAATCTACCTCGCAACGCATAGATAAGCATGGCCACCGAAGCTCAAAACTCACCAATGGCGGGCACAGGAGGCTTTCATTGGTCCCGCCTCATCATCTATGGCTTGCTGATTTTCTTCGCCGTTGTCTATCTACTGCCCTTGGTGGTGATGTTGCTCACCTCCTTCAAGCATTTGCCGGAGATCTACGCCGGCAGCATGATCGCTTTTCCTCACGAATGGACCGTGGAGCCCTGGATCAGCGCCTGGGGCGAGACTTGTGTGGGTCTGGTGTGCGAGGGGATCAAGGGTTACTTCTGGAATTCCATCAAGAT
>JBKKAO010000466.1:0-2982 GCA_046714645.1 Burkholderiales bacterium
ATCGCCGTGCAGCGGACTGACCGCGCCGTAGACGTACACGAATTGCCGTTCATAACCATTGAGCATGACCGGCCGCCAGGGCAAGGGTGCCCAACACCGCCGCGGACGCGCCATGCGCCCAAAGCGCGCTTCGTCCCACGGCGCCAGGAACTCCGCTTCTTGTTCCCACGCTGAGTAGCGCCTCGCGGCAGCAGCACCGTTTGGGCCGCGCGAAGTTGGTCTACATCGGTGGCATTATGGAATTAACTGTTTGGCCATCAGGGGTCGGTGTCGAATGCCCCGCCTGTCTATACGCTGGGCTTCATGTAGAACTCCATCTTCACGCCCGCGAGTTCAATCACGTCGTGATCGTGCAAGGCATGAGCCTGAGCGTCCAGGGCGCGGCCATTGACCACGGGGAAGGACCCGCCTTCCACGTGGGTGATGTAAAAACCCTGAGGGCGCTTTGCGATAACGGCAACCTGCACACCGGGTTTACCCAGTGTGGTCAAAGGCTTGTTCAAGGGTAACTCCTTACCCGCGCTTGGGCCCGATAGTATTTGTACGGTGCCCACCACCTGGGCGCTCCCAGCCGCGCTCCCAGCGTTACTTGCTTGGATACCCCCCGTGCGCATGAACCCTTGCGTGTTGATGCCGGAGGTTTTGGTCGCGGCGTTCATCCCGGTTTGGCTTCGCATCATGTCCGGATTGACCACGGTATCGCGCACGCCTGACTTGATGGCCGTGATCGTAGCAGTGCCCTCGGCCTTGACCGAGGCTGGCGGTGCGCGCATCACAATGGTTTTCTCGAAGTCGGCCAGAGCGCCCTTCGCCGGTTGGTCGGTGACGTACTTGAGCTTGTACTTACCGATTTCGACCACGTCGTTGCCCTGCAAGAAATGCTTCTTAATGGCCTGCCCATTGACCAACGTACCGTTCGTGCTCCCCAAATCTTCCAGAAACGAATCATTGAGTATCGTGACAATCATGGCATGCTCACCACTGACCGCCAGATTGTCGATCTGGATATCGTTGTGGGGTTTGCGCCCGATCGTAGTACGTTCCTTGGAGATCGAGTAATCCCGAATCACCATTCCGTCTAGGCTCAATATCAGCTTCGCCATTGCCGGTTTCCTTGTTATCTAACTAAACCATGACTTCAAGCGCGCTCTCCAGCCATCAGCTATGGGGAACGCCTTCTTAACCTTAATGAGCACCACCGAGACATTGTCCCGTCCACCCTTATCGTTGGCGATTTGCACCAACTGGTTGGCGGCGAGAGGCAGATTTACCCTAAGGGAGTTCACTGTCAGGAGAATATCGTCATCTTCTACCATGTCGTTTAGGCCATCCGAACATAATAAGTAGATATCGCCCGTTTGGGTATCCAGAGTTTGGATATCCACCTCCACTTTGGCCTCGATTCCCACGGCTCGCGTCACAAGGTTCTTGTTTTGCGAACGACGGGCCATTTCCTTAGTCAGTACGCCACTATCGATTTGCTCTTGCAGTAGGGAATGATCGCGGGTGATCTGTTCAATCTTGTTGCCGCGCACTCGGTAAAGACGTGAATCCCCGATGTGTGCCACGGTGATGTGGTTATCGTGCAGAAATGTCACGACAAGCGTCGTACCCATTCCGGAATATTGCGGCTGGGTGTTCGCAGCCTGGTAGATGGACCCGTTGGCCTTAGCGATCACCTCGCGCAGCATGCGCGTCGCACCATGCTCGGCTTCGCCATGCTTCACGCCATTCAACAGGCGCGGGGGGGTGCGCGCAATCACTCGCCGGACCGAGTCCGTAATCATGGTCACGGCCATGCCGCTTGCCACTTCGCCGGCGTTGTACCCGCCCATCCCATCGGCTAGTACGGCCAAGCCAATCTCGGGGACCGCGCTGATGGCGTCTTCATTGTGCGGGCGAATCATGCCTGTATGGGTGGCCGAGCTGATTTCCAGCGCTTGCTTTAGGTCACTCATACCCATCGTCCAATATCGATCCTGTTTGTATGTAGTACGCAATCCGCCATCTGGTCAGTGCGCATTTAGAAATCTGCCGGCGGCTCGGAGCGCCGCCATTCCCGTAATCGTCAAAACCTAAGGGAAATTGAGGAAATCCGCTTAGCCGCTCCAATCCTATCCCCGGTTTCGTGCGGCCGCAGCAGGGGTTGGGAGGACTGAGCAAGCGATATGCCATTGAAATGAACTACTCCGCCGCAAGCGGCGGGGTATCGAAACCCCAAACCAACAACTTCTTCGCGGAAAGCCGCGGGGAATTGGACCCGAAGAGATTAAAAAGGTCTGATCTTGACACCCGATCCGCTAAACGGTCAACACCAAGCCCCAAACGGCGGCCAGATTCATCAGACTTAGCAATACCGCCGCGCTTCCCAAATCCTTAGCGCGCTTGGCGAGGTGGTGATTCTCGATGGAGATGCGATCGACGGTGGCTTCCACGGCGGAATTCAGCAGCTCGACGATTGGGACCAGGATCACACTACTGACCATCATCGCACGCCCTACACCCGAGCCGTGCAGCATGAACGCCAGCGGGATCAGAACCAGCGCTAAGAGCAATTCCTGCCGAAAGGCATCCTCATTAACCACCGCGGCCTTGAATCCATCGATGGAGTAGAACAGCGCGTTGCGCAGCCGTGTGAGACCGGTTTTCCCCTTGTGCGGGCTTTCGCTCAAGCAGGGCTCCACGCAAGCTTTAGTTCCCGCGCGGCCTTCACATCATCCAGGCGGCGTACGGGTGTGGTATGCGGTGCGGACTTCACCAGGGCAGGATCGGTGCGCGCTTCGTAGGCGATCTCCTTCAGCGCAAAGGCGAAGGCATCCAGCGTGTCCTTGGATTCTGTTTCCGTCGGCTCGATGAGAAGACACTCTGGAACGAGCACGGGGAAATAGGTCGTGGGTGCATGAAAACCCTTGTCCAACAGCCGTTTGGCCACGTCCATGGCGGTGACGCCCGTTTCTTCCTTCAAGGCGCGCAGCGTCACAA
>JBKKAO010000467.1:0-3211 GCA_046714645.1 Burkholderiales bacterium
CGCCCCGCAGCGCTGAACAAGACGGGGATCACGTTGGAGGCGCCCAATCCCACCAAGGCAAAGCCTGTGATCGCAACCCAAGGATGATTGAGCGCGAGCGCCATCGCAAACCCTGCCGCGGCCATCAGTCCTGACACGCGTAACACCTTCGCGGGACCCAAGAAGTTCACTAAACGGTCTCCGGTGAAACGGCCAGCGGCCATGGTGAGAGAAAAGGCCGCGAATCCCGCCGAGGCGAACGCGGGAGTGGTCATGAGCGTATCGCGCAGGTATACCGCAGTCCAATCGGCCATGGCGCCTTCCACCAGCAAACCGAGAAGCGCCAACAGACCCAAACCCAGGAGAACACCCGTAGGTTTGACGAAGGTGGGGCCCCTCTCCACGCCACCGCGGGAGGGCAACAAGGCCGGCAACACCCACGCAACTCCGAACACGGACAACCCCGAGACGATGAACGCGTGCTGCACATCGCTCAAGCCCGCGCCTAAGCCCAACCCGGTGCTCGCGGCTCCCGCCAATCCGCCCAGGCTAAACAGCCCGTGAAAAGAAGACATTATGGCTCGCCCGTGACGCTTCTCGGCCTCCACCGCCTGGGCGTTCATGGCCACATCCAATGTAGCGTTCAGCGCTCCGAACAAGCCCAGGGACAGTAGCAGGAGCCACACCGTGGAACTCAGAATGGGGAGCGGCAACACCATGCAAAATCCAAGGGCGCTGATCGCGGTCACCGCACGGCTGCCGAATCGGCCCACCAACCATCCCGCCAAGGGCAGCGCCGCCATGGCCCCCACCGCCATGGCCAGCAGCACGCTCCCGAGTTGCGCATCGTTCAGCAGGAGGCGGGCCTTGACCGAAGGAATATGCGGTACCCAACTGGCGAACACGAAGCCGTTGGCGAAAAACACGGCGGCCACTGACCAGCGCGAACGCGTGTGTCCTCGCCTCAAGAAGGACTCGGCTGCGATGATCGGGGGCGCTATTTCGGCAGGTTCTGAAGGCGCACGCATACCCGGAAGTGAACCATAGCCGGACTGGCGCGCACAACCACTATGCCCGCGCGAGGACCGCCTTGGCCAAGGTGAAGGAGAAGGTCGTACCCATCCCCACCTTGCTGCCGACGTGCATCTGAACGCCGTGCAAGTCCAAGATGCTCTTGGTGATGGCCAGACCCAGCCCGGAATGGTGTCCCTTGCCGCGATCGCCGGTGCCAACACGGTAGAAGCGCTCGAACACGTGGGAAATCTCTTCCTCTGCAATGCCCACACCGGTATCGCTCACCTTGATGGTGACCCCGTCTTGCTCTGGCACGAGCCCCAGCCGCACTACGCCGCCGGCGTCGGTGTAAGCGAGCGCTTGACCCAGGACGCGCTCGATCAGCCCGATATCGGCGCAAACATAGGGCACACGCTCGGGAAGGTCGGATTCCAATCTGATCTTGTGCTGTTACGCCTTGAGTTGGAATTTCTGTGCGACGTCCTGGTCGCTTTCCTCGCCTACTGCAGCGGCCGGAGGTCCTGCATAGCGTGGGGATGAGTTCTGTGACAGTGGGATGGATATGCACCGCGCGCGAGATCAGCGTGTAGGGCGCATCCGCGTACATGACATCGAGCAAGGAGTGAACGATCTCGTCGCCGTTCAAACCCAATAGGGCCGGTCAAGCCTATCCTGCCCAGTGGCGGATCGATGAACAGCGCGTAGGCCAGGATGCGGTCCGTGACGCGCCGTGGGTCGCCATCGAGGAGATTGGCGGCCACGATCTCATGATCGTTCCAGGAGGTATGAGTGAAGGCACTGCGTGCGTTTACATCGCCCAGGGCCCACACGCCCGAAACGTTGGTGCGCAACTGATCGTCGACTTGAATGAAGCCGCGCGTATCGGTGGCGATGCCCGCCGCCGCCAGACCCAAGTCCTCGGTGTTGGACCGGCGCCCACGCGGCTGCCAAAGCGGCGGTACATCTGCGCGAACTCCAAACCGATGTAACTGCCGCCGGCGATGACCAGGTGCTCGGGTAGAAAATCCACCTCCATCATGCTGGTGCTGGTGAGATAGGGAATGTCTCGTAGCGCCGGCCAGTCTGGGACGTCGGGTCTGCCGCCCACGTTGATGAAGCTCGCATTTCTCCTAGGGCCACGCCGCGACAATCGGGCAAATCACGTTCAAAGTCAACCGGCATGAGAAAGTAGGCTTCAAACCTCGAGCAATTCTCACGGTCGTATAAAACTTGGCTCGTACCGTCCCCACGCCAGCGCATAATCATTCCATGACTTTTACCCCAGACGTTCGGCGACTGCTCATCACCCGCGGTCTGCGCGCTTTTGGGGACGGTTTTGTGAGCCTGTTATTACCGCTGTATCTGCGCGCTCTGGGGTTTAGTACCTTCCAAGTGGGTGTCATCGCAACGGTGACTCTACTCGGTTCGGGCGTCTTTACGATTTGGGTGGGACTGAACGGCCAACGTTTTCGGCGGCGCGTGATGCTTTCGAGCGCGGCGCTTCTCATGATGGCGACCGGAATCGGATTCGCTTCTCTCACCGATTTCTGGCCATTGCTGCTGATCGCGCTGGCCGGCACTCTCAATCCGTCTAGCGGCGATGTCAGCGTCTTCATCCCCCTGGAGCACGCGGTCCTGTCGGGCGCGGTCACTGCCAAGCGGCGAACCGCCGTATTCGCTCGCTATAGCCTCACCGGCTCTCTGTGCGCCGCGCTCGGCGCGCTGGCGGTGGGCGTTCCGGATGTACTGGTCACCAGCCTGCATTTAGAGAATAAATCCGCGATGCAGTGGATGTTCATCGTCTATGGCATGTTGGGTTTGATCACCCTATTCATCTATCGCGGTCTAACAAGCAAGGCCGAAGTGGATACTTGCGTTCCGTCATCGCCCCTCGCCTCTTCCAAAAAGCGCGTCTATACCCTCGCGGCGCTATTTAGCCTGGACAGTTTCGGCGGAGGCTTCGTCGTCCAGTCCATGCTCGCTCTCTGGCTCTTCGAGCGTTTTCAACTCTCCGCCGCGACCAGTGGCACCATCTTCTTCTGGAGCGGGTTATTCTCCGCTTTCTCCTACCTCGTGGCCGTTCAAATCGCCAAGCGGATCGGCTTGGTCAACACCATGGTGTTCACCCATTTGCCCGCCAATCTGTTCCTGGTATTAACCCCCTTCATGCCGAGCTTGTCCTGGGCCATCGCCTTGCTGCTCGCACGCAGCGCGCTGT
>JBKKAO010000468.1:0-4343 GCA_046714645.1 Burkholderiales bacterium
TGATCCAAAAAACCGCAATTTTTCAAAGCTTCGGGACATGGCAGGCAGGAGTCAATCCGAGTTTTGCCGCGCGTTTTGCGAATTGGCGATCATCGAAAGTGGCGAAAGAATCACAGCTGGCGCAGGAGGCAAGATGGAGCGAATCGGCGAAATCCAACCCCCTTTTGTAGGCGTTCAATGCACGGTCGACCGCTTCTGAATCTTCCACCCTGACCCGCGGCAACTCGAGAAGGTGCTCGAAAACCATTAGAACTTGTTCGGCCGCGTAGCCGTATACCGCACGCATGACCCATTCGCACTCTAACAGCACGCTCTTAGGCACAAAAAGCAGTGAGCCTTCGGAGAAAAGGCGCGCGGCTGCTTTGCGCTGTTTAATCGCTTCGGAATCGGATTCATCCTCGATGTAGAAGCGAAGTATGATGTTCGTGTCGATACCGGTCACTTTGCTCCGCCGCGCTTGGCCATTAGGCGCGCGGCGGCCAAGCCGCTCATCTGCTCAACTCTTACGGGGGGGCCGTGATACTTTAGTAGGCCGAATCCGTCTTCGGTGCGCGAAAGTTTTTGACGAACAACCTTGAGTTTGGCTTCACCGCGGGAGAGTTCAAACTCTACTAAGCTCCCCGCCGTAATTCCGAGCGCCTTTCGAATAGGTTTTGGAATCACGACTTGTCCTTTCTCGGATACGATCGCCGCCATATGCAATTTCCCATGATTACGTGGATTGTCAGGTTACCAGAAATTCCTACGAGGTAAAACTTTTCTGACCGGTCGCTCAAAAGTCATCCAGCGCCGCATCCCGTGTGAGATGAGTGATGTCCCCCCAACGCACCACGGACCAGGCGCCATCTTCGCAAGCGAGGTGGTTGATGCTCGCGTTGTACAGAGGAAAGTCGCGCGGCTGGCCGAGCGGAATCGAGCGCGCGAAGCGGTGGGCCGCGTCGAGCACGCCGCCATGCGTGACGATCACAACGACTTGGCCCTCATGGCGCACAGCGAGCAACCGAAAGAAATCGCTCACCCGTAAATAGAGCTGCCGGATGCTCTCTCCGTGTGGCACGACGTGATCGGGGTCGCGCTCGTGAAAGCGCCGGTAGTCCTCGGGGAATCTCGCTTCGCACTCGGGGCCCGTCAAGCCTTGAAACACACCGAGATGGCGCTCACGAAGCTCGGTGCACAGAGATGGGCGCTTGCCGCCGCGGTCCGCGAGGGGCTGCGCGGTTTGCCGCGCACGGCCAAGATCGCTGCAGTAAAAGGCATCGAACGTCTCTCGCCCCAAGTATTCTCCGACGAGAATGGCTTGAGCCAAACCTTCCTCATTGAGCGGACTGTCCAGATGTCCCTGGATGCGCCCTTCGGCGTTCCAGGCGGTTTCGCCATGGCGGACAACGGTGAATTCGGTCCTATTCATCGCTCGCTCACACCTATCGCCTCACTCCTCACGCCTCCCTCCTCCCTTCTTCTTCGCCCTTGGATGGGCGGCGTCGTAGACCTTCGCAAGATGTTGGAAGTCGAGATGCGTATATACCTGCGTGGTAGAAATGCTCGCGTGCCCCAGCATCTCTTGCACGGCGCGCAGATCGCCACTTGACTGCAACACGTGCGAAGCAAAGGAGTGGCGCAGCATGTGCGGATGCACGTGGCGCCCCAACGCCATTTGCTTCGACCAGAATGCGAGCCGCGCCTGCACGCTGCTGGGACTGATACCCCCGCCGCGCGAACCGAGAAACACGTACGCCGTCTCTGACTTCAGAAGACGCGGCCGAACGGCGAGCCAATCGCGCAGCGCGCTTTGGGCTTGAGTGCCCACGGGGACGATGCGGGTCTTGTTGCCTTTGCCGGTCACGCGTACAACCCCCTCGTCCAATCCCAATTGATCGAGCGTTAGCGAGGTCAACTCGGACAAACGCAACCCCGACGAATAGAACAACTCCAGCATCGCGCGATCGCGGACCGCCACATCATCGCCGGTAGGGATGTCCATCAAGCGGCTGGCCTCGTCCGGAGAAAGGGATTTGGGCAAGCGCTTGCCAGCCTTGGGCGCGCGCAATCCTTGGCAAGGATTGCGCGTGTGGCCGTGATCGCGAATCAGATAACGAAAAAAAGTTCGCCATGCCGACAGGGCGCGCGCCATGCTTCTCGGGGCCAGTTGTTGCGTGCGAAGCTTTCCGAGGAGCTGGCGTATATGCGGGGAGTCGAGTTCCTGGAGTCCCATGTCCCCGGCGAGCCGGCATAGCTTTTCGATATCCCGGCCGTAGCTCTCCGTCGTATGCGGACTCAAGCCGCGTTCGTGAGCGAGGTGATCGAGAAAGGCTTGGCGCAGCGCCTGGTGCGGCGAGTCTTTTGTAATATCGGGTCCCCGCACTAAAACTCCAGAAAACGGCGCAGTGCCATGCTGACCAATTCCCCCAATCGCTGGATGTAGAGCGTTCCCATATTTGGAGTAAAGCGTGTGGCATCCTTACTGGCGAAGACCATCAGCCCAAAGGGCTGTTCGGCGCGCAGAGGGACGTAGGCGAAAGAGCTAAGTTCCGGTCCTTTGCCGCCAAACCACAGCCCCGTTTCGAACAAGGGTTGAGCGCTCAATTGAGGGCCGCTGAGACCGTCTCCGAAGACCTTGGTTTGCGTGCTCGCGCTGTCAAGCTCCGTCACGAAGGAACCTTCTCCGCCCCCCCACACGCGAACCGCGCTGGCGTCTAGCCCAAAATCTTCCCGTAGGTGCGAGTCTATGGCCAGGAGCAAGGAGAGCATGTCCGTGGCCGCCAGCATGGCCAGGGTCATGCGGTGCATACGCTCCGAAGTAATATCATTCTGCTCGCCAAAATCGACTAACTCCTGAAGAGTGCCCTCGAGCTTGCGGCTCTTATCGCGCAGGTTGAGTACTTGCCGCTCGACCAGCGGGATGGCGTGACCGCCGCGCGGGTGTTTAACTTCGACATTGGAGAGCAGTTCCAAATGCTCCTCAAAGAATTCGGGATGGTCCATCAAATACTGAGCGACGTCCGATGCATTCATGGGTGTTTCTTTCTAGAGATTAATCTCGCCTTCGAATACGGTTTGCGCCGGTCCGGTCATCATGACGGAAGAAGAACCGCCGTTCCATGCAATACTTAGTTTCCCCCCGCGAGCGCTGACTTCAACGGGGCTATCCAGTAAGCCGCGCGCAATGCCGGCTACCACGGCTGCACAGGCTCCAGTGCCGCAGGCCAGGGTTTCCCCCGCGCCGCGTTCGTAGACGCGAAGTTGGATGCGGTGCCGGTCCACGATCTGCATGTAACCCGCGTTGACGCCTTTAGGAAAGCGCGGGTGATGTTCGATGAGCGGACCTTGAGTATCCACGGGAGCCGTGTCCGCATTCGCGACGACTTGCACCGCATGGGGATTGCCCATGGACAGCGCGCTGATCTCCACGGATGTGCCACTAACGTCGAGCAGGTAGGTTTGCGCGATATGCTCAGCAATGAAGGGTATACGAGCGGGTTCGAATATTGGAGCGCCCATGCCGACGCTCACTTCGTCGTTGGCGGCTAGCTTGGGAACGATGATGCCATTGACCGTTTCCACCCGAATCTCGGTCTTGGAGGTCAAACCCTTGTCGCGAACAAAGCGCATGAAACAGCGTGCACCATTACCGCAATGTTCGACTTCCTCCCCCGAGGCGTTGTAGATGCGATAGAAGAAATCGGTTCCGGCCGAACGCGGCCCTTCGATGACGAGCAACTGATCGCAACCCACCCCGAAGTGCCGGTCCGAGATGCGGCGAACGGTCTCGGGGTCCAAGGAAATCCTCTGGCGCACAGCGTCAAGCACGACGAAGTCGTTACCCACCCCTTGCATCTTGGTGAACCGAAGTTTCATGGAGCGTGCCCCGAGGTTCGTACCCTAGGCGAGTCTTCACGCCTCACGCCTATCGCCTCCCGCCTAACCATCCCCTCACCCCTCCCCCACTTTCTTTGCCATCACATAGTCGTCCATGACGAACCCATTGCCGATATCGAATGTTGCGGATTCCCGCACAATGTAGCCGTTTCGCTTATAGGCCTGGATGGCGCTCGAGTTGTACTTATTCACTTGAAGATAGACCGTGTGGCAATGCTGTGCGCGAGCAGTGTTCTCGACGACACCGAGTAGTTGAGAACCGTATCCTCGCTCCTGCAGCTCGTGGTGCACGTAGAGCTTGTCCAACTTCATCTCGGCGGGTCTTTCGGACAACTCGCAGGCGGAAAAAGCAACGATGACATCGTCGAGCAAGAGCTTATGCCACCAACATCCGTGCGTCCCGATTTGGTTGTGGATTACGTCCGGATGATAGCGCCGAGCGAGCATGTATTCTATCTGTTCGACCG
>JBKKAO010000469.1:0-2793 GCA_046714645.1 Burkholderiales bacterium
GCACGCTATTCGGCCATCGTCAATCAACTCAAGTTGAAGGCGGCGGTGGGCAAGCTCTCCGAGCGCGATATCGAAATTTTGAACACCCTCTTGCGAGCGGCAAAAGCTTAGTTGGTGCCAGCGCCAACCGTGAATACGCTAGCCGAACGCAAGCGTGTTCTTCGAAATGAGGTGCTGGCGTGGCGCGACGCTCTGCCCGAACACTCTCGCAAACTAGCCTCGCAGCTTATCACCGAGCGCCTTCTCGCCTGCAAAGAAATGAAGGGGGCCCGAGCGGTACTCGCCTACGTATCCATGGGCAGCGAAGTGCGCACCGTTTCGCTGCTGCAACACGTTCTGGATCAAGGCAAACGGCTTATTCTGCCGCGGGTCAACCGGGAGAAACGTTGTTTGGATCTTTTCGCGGTGAGCGATCTTGTTCTGGACCTGGAGCCTGGCACGTGGGGAATTCGAGAGCCACAACCCACCCGGTGTGAGCGAATATCCGATACGCGCTCCATCGATGTCGTCCTGGTTCCTGGGGTGGCGTTCACCGCGGCGCGCGAGCGCCTGGGGTACGGCGGAGGGTTTTACGATAAGTTACTCGGCAATTGGCAAGGGGAGCGTCACCTTATCGCGGCCGCATTCGATCAGCAAATCGTGGATGCACTCCCCACGGGTCCCGCCGACGTAGGAGTCGATCGCATCGTCACACCCACTCGCACATTCGCGCGATCTTCACACCCCTAGGACCTTCAAGATCCGCTGAGTGGCGCCTTGGTGAGCCTGCATCAGCGCGCGCCCGGCCTCTCCCATGGTACGTAGGCGGTCTGGTTCTTTCAACAAGGCCAGTCCGGTGTTCAAGGCCTCACTGGCCGAATGGACTCGAACGGCCGCCTGGGCTGCCAAGGCGGATCGCGTGGCTTCTTCGAAGTTGAACATATGCGGTCCGACGATCGCCGGTTTTCCCACGGCGCAAGCCTCGAGCAAGTTTTGTCCGCCGAGTTCGAGAAAACCTCCTCCGATCACCGCCATGTCGCAAGCGGCGTAGTAGGCGAACATTTCGCCCATGCTGTCCCCTAACCACACTTGTGTTGACGCAGATACAGGCCCATCGCGACTGCGGCGCTGGTGACTGAGTCCATGGTGCTCGATCAATTTCGCGACCTCGTCGAAGCGCTGAGGATGGCGTGGGACTAATGCCAGTAACACATCACCACGCGAAACATCTCGCCAGGCTTCAAGAAATAGTGCCTCTTCCCCTTGTCTGGTACTGGCAACGAGGAGCACTGGCCGTGGGCCAATGCGCCGCCGCAGTTGCTCGGCGAGGAGGAAGTCGCTGGGTTGGGCGCTTCGGTCGAATTTGAGATTGCCGCAGGTGACCACATGCTGCGCGCCCAGGGCTAGAAAGCGCTCGGTGTCAGCTCGACTCTGCGTGGCGATGGCCGTCGCGGCGTTAAGCACTTGCGAGGTGAACGAAGAGGCGTAGGCATAGCGGCGGGCGGAGCGCTCGGACAAGCGAGCATTGACGATGTACAAGGGAATGGCCTGCACCTGGCAACCGAGGATGAGTTCCGGCCACAATTCCGTTTCCATCAACACACCCAGCCTTGGTTGGTGGGTGCGGAGAAATCGCCGGACCGCATGGGGTAGGTCATAGGGCAGGTAGGCTTGTCTAATCGTATGTCCAAATAGCTGTTCACCCGTCGCCCGTCCCGTGGGAGTGGTGCAGGTCAGTAGGATGGGGATGTCCGGATGCTTTGCCTGTATGCTCCGAATCAAGGGTTCCGCCGCCCGCGTCTCGCCCACGGAAACCGCGTGAATCCAAATGGGATGGCCTCCGGCCTTGAGAGTCCAGCGACCAAAGCGCTCTGGCAAGTTCTTCAAGTACTCTGGTTGCCGACGTGCACGCCAGACAACCCGCAGCAGCGCCCCCGGAAGGGCCACACAAACCAACAGGCGATAAAGCAGACGGATCAAGATGGTGCGAACACCCGTGGAACTCCGTCTAACACTTCGGCCAAGGCCGGCGCGGATTTCCCGGTCCCTATGTTGAGCACACTGCGTGAGCCGTAGATCCCCGTCGCGGCCGGGTTCGTCGCACAGTAGATGCCTAATGTCGGAGTACCGAGGGCTGCCGCGAGGTGAGTTAGACCCGTATCGACTCCGGCCGCGAGCTTCGCACCTCCTAACAACGCGGCCACTTTATCGAGTGACAAACGAGGCGGCACTACGCTACGAGAAATCAACCGCGCTAAACGCGTACTACGCTCATGCTCTTCACTGCTGGCCCAGGGTAAAACGATTTGTAGGCCTTTGCCCACGACATAGGCTCCGAGCTTTGACCACTGATGCTCGGGCCAGAGCTTGGAATTCGCGCTGGTCGAGTGCAGAAAAACGCAGTAGGCTCGGCCGTGAAGGTCACGATACCAGTCATCTTGATCGATGAGAACGTCGCGGGCGCGAATCCCGAATTCCGCGGGTCCTTCCGCTATATAACTGAGCGCTCTCGCGGCCAGCGCCCGATTTCTCTCCACCGCATGGGAGGACCGGGAGATGCGATGGGTTTCATGATAGAAAAGGCCTAGGGGTTCTCGCGAACTTTTCCAGTCGAATCCCACCTTGCGTCCGCGGGCCAGGGTGCACACCAGAGCGCTTTTGAGCAAACCCTGTGTGTCAATGACAACGTCGTAGCGCTGCGATCGGATAGCATCGCGTGCTTGCGAGATTTCCCGCTAGCACGCGGGCTGAAGGAGTGTTTTGCGCCATCGCCTGAGAGCGACGGGAAATACCTGAGCAACCCCCGGATGAAGT
>JBKKAO010000470.1:0-8183 GCA_046714645.1 Burkholderiales bacterium
GAACAAGACGTGCAAGAGCTGCTGCAACACCACTACGCCGACCTTGGCGAGGCGCGACTGCATTACGTCACGGCCGGTCAGGGACCCGCCGTCGTATTGATACACGGTTGGCCGCAAACCTGGTACATGTGGCGCGACATCATGCCGGCGCTGGCCGCACGCTACCGCGTGATCGCGCCCGATCTACGTGGCCTCGGCGATTCCTCGCGGCCCTTGGGCGGCTACGATAAGAAGACGCTAGCGGACGATATCTGGCGCCTCGCACACGATATTCTCGACGAGCGCCGGCTATTTGTAGTCGGCCACGATTGGGGCGGACCGGTTGCTTATGCGCTTGCCGCGCAGCACCGTGACGCTGTGCGCCGCATGGCGATCTTCGATGTGCCGGTGCCGGGCGACGGGACGCCGGTGATGTTCAACAATCGCTGGCATCACGGCTTGCACTGGGAGCTCGATTTCCCGGAAGCGCTCACCGCCGGGCGCGAAGATGTGTACCTCGGCTTTTTCTACCGCAATTGGGGCGCGCGGCCCGACGCGATTTCCGAGGAGGCGCAGCGCGAATATCTACGCACTTATCGTCAGCCGGGCGCAATGCGCGGGGGCTTTAATCTCTATCGCGCCACGCCTCAAGACGTGGCGGACAACGAAGCGTTTCGGGAGCAGGGAAAACTCACCATGCCGATACTCGTTTACGGCGGGCCGCACGGGCGCGGGCGCGGCATGGCGGCGATGGAATCTTGGCAGCGGGTCGCGCTCGACGTGCGGGGCGGCATCGCCGAAGGTTGCGGGCATTGGATACCCGAGGAGCGGCCCGATTGGGTAGTTCAGCAACTGATAGCTTTTTTCAGTGAAGAGGGCGGGTGATCAGGCAGGGTTAGAGGTCGTTATTGAGGCAAGGCAGGTACAGTTAGACAGGAGCACCTCAATCAGCCGTTCCTGGTGATATGGTCGCGTTTGGTGAAAACGTGCGTTTCAACTTCCCATGCCCGACCGATACCATTGAGCAGCACGAAACTTACGCAACGGCTGGCGGCAATTCTAGCTGCGGATGTAGCGGGCTATTCGCGTCTGATGGCGGCGGATGAACGTGCGACGGTAGCGGCGCTGGATACTGCGCGCGCAGTATTTCGTACTCAGATCGAATCCTGCCAGGGTCGCGTGATCGACATGGCCGGCGACTCGGTGCTGGCGGTGTTCGACACCGCAACCGGGGCAGTGTCGGCAGCACTTGCCATTCAGCAGGAACTCAAGACGCTTATTACCGGCGTGCCAGAAGACCGGCGCATGCGTTTTCGCATAGGCGTGCATCTTGGCGACGTGATAGAGAAGGCCGACGGCACGGTCTACGGCGACGGCGTGAACATCGCCGCACGGTTGGAAGGACTGGCAGACCCCGGCGGAATCACCGTTTCGCAATCGGTCCGTACTACGGTGCTAGGCAAGGTCAGCGCCGCCTTCAAGGACCAGGGCGAACAGGCGGTGAAGAACATCGCCGAGCGGGTGCACGCGTTCAGCGTGGAAGCTGGGGGCAGCGCTAGCGAGATCATTCCGTCGCTCACCGACAAGCCCTCGATTGCGGTACTCCCGTTCACCAACATGAGCGGCGACGCCGACCAGGAGTATTTCGCGGTTGGCATGGTGGAGGAGATCATCACTGCTCTGTCGCGCATCAAATGGCTATTTGTCATCTCTCGGAACTCCACCATCAGCTACAAGGACAAACCCATCGATGCGAAAACCGTCAGCCGCGAACTGGGCGTGCGCTACCTGCTCCAGGGCAGCGTGCGCCGGTCCGGTGGACGTGTCCGCGTCAACGCGCAGTTGATCAACAGCGAGACCGCGGCCCATGTCTGGGCCGATCGCTACGACCGCGCCCTGGACGACATTTTCGCGCTACAGGACGAGCTGACGATGAGCGTGATTAGTGCCATCGAACCAACTTTGCGAAAGGCGGAGATCGCGCGCGCCCCGCGGAAAAGGCCCGACAACCTCGATGCCTACGATTTATATCTGCGCGCTCTTCCACTAGCGACTACGGCGATGCCGGGAGATGCGGAGAAAGCGCTTGGCCTCCTTGAAAAGGCTATCCAGCTGGACCCCGACTATGCCGCCGCGCACGGTTACATCGCATGGTGCCACGAGCAACGTTATCTCCGAGGCGGGCTGAGCGCGGAAACAAGGGAGGCCGCGTGCCGTCATGCCCACGCGGCGATCGCGGCCGGAAGCGATGACGCGACGGCGCTGGCGCTGGGTGGCTTCGTCATCGGCGTCATCGAACGAGATTACGAAACCGCGCTTGGCGCGCTGGATCACGCGCTGGCGCTGAGTCCTTCCACGGCGCTCGCCTTTGGCTTCAGTTCGATCATTCGCGCCTGGAGGGGGGATGATGACAAGGCGATCGAGCACGGCAAGACAGGCATCCGGCTCAGTCCCTACGATCCTTTGATCTTCCTGCCTTATGTCGGCCTCGCCTATGCCAACTTCTTCGCCGGGCATTTCAATGAGGCAGCCAGCGCCGCGAGCCGCGCGATGGCGGCGAACCCACGGTTCAGTGTGCCCTGCTACCTGCACGCGGCCGCCCTCGTGTGTCTCGGTCGCGACGACGAAGCGAAGGCTAGCGCCGACTTGGTGCTGGCCCTGCAGCCCGGTTTCACAATCAGCGGCTTAGTCTCCGGAAACATCACCAGCGCGGAACGGCTTGAGCGCCTGGCGGAGGCGCTGCGTCGGACAGAGTTGCCGACATAGGGGCCGCTCAGCCGGTCGCAAACCTGAATATGTCCAGTACTCTGTCCACACGGAATACCAAGCGAAGGGGCTGGGTCAACAGCCTGTTCAACGACACAGCCCCGGATTACGAGCGCGTGGTCCGGCTGCTGGATTTTGGCAGCGGCGCCCGGTATTGTCATCAAGCCTTGCTGCGCGCGGGGCTCACGACCGGCATGCGGGTGGTGGATGTGGGCGTGGGAACGGGTTTGGTGGCGCGCGAAGCGGCTCGCATCGTAGGTTCCGCGCATCTGGTCACCGGCGTGGACCCGAGCTCGGGCATGCTTGCCCAGGCAGTGGTGCCCGAAGGGGTGGCCCTGTTGGAAGGCAGCGCGGAGCAACTTCCCCTCCCCGACGGCGAGGCCGATTTTCTTTCCATGGGCTATGCATTGCGCCACATCAGCGATCTCGGCCTTCGCTTTCCGGGAGTTTCGCCGAGTGCTCAAACCCGGCGCTAGCCTGTGCGTGCTGGAGATCACCGCGCCCGCCGGGCGGCTGAGCCACTTCCTGCTGCGCACCTACATGCGCAGCAGCATCGTTCCCACCCTTTGTCGGCTGGTCGCGCGGGAGGCGAACACCCCGAAGCTCATGCGCTATTACTGGGACACCATAGAGGCCTGCGTTGCGCCGGAGCAGGGGATGAGTACCCTTGCTCAGGCAGGCTTCGCGCAGGTGGAGCGCCACTTGGAAGCGGGAGTGTTTTCCGAGTATCGGGCAATCGCTGGCTTTCATCGCCCATACCGTGTGTGCAAAGCAGGCCAGCAAAGATAGCGGTAACGGGTCGCATTAGTCTTTGCATCATCGGCTAAGCACATCACGGTTGACGCGCCGGCGTGGGTCTCTTATCCTTGTTTCGCTCGGCCACACGCTGGGCGTACTCGACACATTTACCGGAGATGTTTCCATGAAGAAGGTTCTTATTGCGGCGCTGGGCGCCGCTTTCGCGTTCGCTATGAGCACCGTTCACGCGGGCGTTGCCCCCGCTTTGGGTGGCAATAAAATGAGCCAGTCCGGCGCCAAGGTAGCTCCTGCCAAGCCCGCTCCCGAGGAGTCCAAGAACGACACGCAACACGACGACAAAGAAAAACCCAAACAATAATCCCTCGGCCTGCCGCGGCGGGGCAGATAGGCAGGGTCCAAACCCTGCCTTTTGGTTTCGCAACGCGGCACTCCGGCATTGGCAGTTGCATCCATCTATCGCTACGTACGCTTTGGGCGTTGCGTTAGAACTCCTTTGCGGCACACGAGCAACACGTTGGCGAAGGGGGTTCCTTGGCTCATCGGTCTGGGTTCGACTTGAAAGCCCAAGGCTTCCAAGAACAAGGTCTAGGGGTCAAGCCATTGCACCTCATCCAACAGTGGCTCAAAGCCCCGGTCATTGAGGAAGACGACGAGGGGTGAAGAGGACTGTGGGTGGAGGGAAGGCCAATAGCAAGGGAACGCCACAAGGTGGTGTGACCCCGCGCATCCCGGTATCACGCACACGTGGAGTTTCGCAAGGACAAGTTCTTCATCATCGACCACAGCACCAACGGAACCTTCCTGCGCTTTGACGGCGGCGAAGATGAAATCAGACTATCCCGTGAAGAGTTGGTGCTGCGCCGAGGCGGCTCGATCAGCTTCGGCGAATCGACGGGGGTTGCGCAGGCATTGCTTCGTTTCGAAGTTTACTAGACTGCCTTCACAAATGCCCGCTGCGGATTGCTGGGGCGAGGGTGAGGCTCTTCGCACCTGGACTCAAGCGAGGACTCAAGCGTTAGGTACGGTCAGTCCAGCCTTGCGCAGGCCGTCAACGTACTTCTCGATGATCTGCGGACTATTGTTGTATTTTCGCATTTCGTCGCGGACCTTGTTAGGAAAATCGGGATACGCGGCCAGAAGGGCTCTTGTCGCTTCTTCTGCCTCGGCCTTCCTGCCGAGCTGGCCATAGGCGCAAGCCAACGCTGCGTGAGTCCAGAAGAGTCCCGGCAGATTGATCTTTCGCGCTTGCGCAAGCGCCTCTTCGTAGTCTCCGTTTTTGTAGTGGTACAAAAAGCGCGGAAAGTAGTACCACCCAGGTGGGTAAGGGTCCAAAGCGAGCGCTCTATCGAGTAACCGTTTCCCTCTCTCCCACTGACCCGCATAACTGATAAACATCCCCGCTGCCGCCAGGACGGTCGCGTTGTTCAGGTTCAAATCGACAGCCTTCTGGGCTTCCGCCACCGATTGCTCTACATCATGTTTGTAGAACAGTGCCCGCGCCAGGAACCAGCGCGCCATCTGATTGTTGCCATCCAGATCGATCGCGCGACGGGACGCCGTTAGCGAGCGCGCCAGTGAATTCGGTCTCGCGTTATAACTGAAGGCGTACTCGTCCATGAACACCAGTGCAAGCCATCCCCAGGCGTCCGCATAGGTGGGGTCGGACTGAGTGACTTGCTCCAGGCAATCTCGGGCATGGCCGTGGGCAACTGAGTCTAAAGACGCGTAATAGGCTTTTGCCTTCAGCACACACTCGTAAGCGCCTAAGGCGACTTTTCCTTGACGGTTGGTTTCACGCATGCCAGTCTGGGAGATCATTCCCCGCAGAGGATCTCCGATCTTTGATACTACTTTGGATGTCAGTTCGTCTTGAATCGAAAAGACACTGTTCGCCGTCAAGTCGCGATCATAGTTTTCCGCCCACAGATGGCTACCGGTCCGAGCGTCAAGCAGCTGGGCGGATAGGCGAATGCGAGACTGGTCCCGCCTTACGCTACCTTCCAGTACGTACTGAACACCCAGGTTCTTACCGACCTCTCTCACATCCACCGCTTTGCCCTTGAACTGAAACGTGGAATTGCGGGCAATCACGAACAGATCCTTGAAACGGCTCAAGGCCGTGATAATGTCCTCTGAGATACCATCGCTGAAGTAGTCGTCATCTTTGTTCCCGCTTAGATTGTTGAAAGGCAAGACAGCGATTGAAGGGCCTTTTGGAAGGGCAAGGGCATTGCCGGTGCCCTTTGAGTCAGCCCAAAATTCATTGAGTCCCAGCCATGCGCCCGCAATGACAATGATGACTAGCGCCAATATTGCGGGAATTCGAATGGTCTTCCGCTCGGATCCTGGTAGGAGCTGCGCCCCCGTAGAACGCGGCGCTGCATCCGTGCTGCGATAGGCCCGCACCGGCTTCGCTATGTTCTTTACTTGCTGCTCCCCGGCAAACTCGAACGCAACCGGCAACTTGTTCTCTATTTGATCGAACACGGCACCCGAGACCGCAATTCCCCCCGGCTCAGCCAAACTTTCCAGGCGCGCGGCGATATTGACACCATCGCCATACACGGTCCCATCGTCACGGGCGATAACATCCCCCAAATTGATGCCGATGCGAAACTTCATCTGCCGATCGTCGGCGAGGTAGCGATTGCGTCGTGAAAGCTCCCGTTGTATCTCAATTGCACACGCGACGGATTCCACCGGACTCTCAAAAGTCGCCAGCACGCTATCCCCCGCAGTGTCCACCACTTTGCCTTGGTGTCGCTCGATTTGCTCGACGAATACTTTGCGGTACTCAGTAAGTGTTTGTACCGTGGCCTTATCATCGTCGCCCATCAGGCGGGAGTAGCCGGCCACATCGGCCGCGAGAATGGCGGCAAGTCTTCGAGTTTGACCAGGTTCGTTCATGCGATCGCCACAATGGAAGTCGAAGCAACAGAAATGGGACTCTTTGCCTAAGCACACCCTACTGATGACCAGATTGTAAACAGATACGGCCAAGTGAGTGCCCAGGGGCTACTACTCGGCGGGGAGGCAATTCCTCCTGGGCGTGCGTATTCAAATGTGCGTTCAAGGTGAGATTAACTATCCACGGCCATGCAGTGCGGCGTCAAGCCGCGCGCGCCACGGCGCATGCCGGGGGTGGCTCAGCCAATTTTCGCCCGCGGCCGGTTCGCCGCAGACCAGCGACAATACCGAACCACGACGCCGCAGGAATACAACCGCCGAGTACGCCGCGTTGTCGATCGCGGCCCGCAAGACGTGCGACGCATCCGCGTCCGTCGTCTTCTCGCGCATGCCGGCTTTTCCCGGTAGGCAGGGCCCCAGCACTTCGCTCAAGTCAGGCAGACCTGTCGCGGTGCCGTGCAGCACTTCCCTGAGCAGGACCAGGTTCCCATACGGTACAAACGCGACTTCCATCACCGCCACGACATCGGCCTGCATGGCTAGCAAGCAATCAAGGGGTCAACAATCAAGAGGTCAGGTCTTGATCTAGCTGCTGTTGGTAAGTTGGCAAACGGCAAACGAAGGGCAGATATCAAGACCTAATGGTAGACCCCAGACCCATTCAGACCCACATTCACAAACGCCCGCTGCCGATTGCTGGGGCGAAGGGGTTGAGGGTAGTGACCTGAAACGATGCAAAGTCACGAACGTTTCTTGTAACGACCACCAATCCGTAAACCAACGCCGTGGCTGCGATCATGGTGTCCTCCAAAAGAGTCGCACTTGCCATGCATGAGTCTGGCCCAGCGTCGAAATGTTCGGCCGTCCATCGGCAAGATGTTCCACGACCGCGCTAGCTGGTCACCCATTCCTCTATTTGAGACGCCTTATCGAGGTCTTGCTCACGGGTAACTTCGACTCCAGCCTGCAACTCGCCCAGGGTGACCGCGGATACGAAAAGCGCGTCGTTCTCTGCAGCGCTGACCCAAGCGACTGCTGTGCTTCGCCCACTTGTTCCCTGCCCTTCCATTGCTGCCCCGCAGCGGGCCGGTTGCCCTCGGCGTCCCACAGGCTAGCGCTTCTCTCGTGGGCCGCGGTGCTGCGCCCTGGAGTGGCGCGCCTCCAAGAAGCAGCCCGAGACCCGGTCCGCGAACTTACTGCATCCCGGCACTGCTTTGGCAATCTCTTGACCCTTGGTCGCGTATCTGTACGGATGTCTAGTACGCTGTTGGCTCTTACGAATACGCCACAGCCGTCACATGGACGGTGCCGTGGACACCCCGGCAAAATGCGCGGTCTCTCGCCGGCGCCGCCCCGAGCGCACGCCGCTCTACCGCGCAGTCGCAAGGGCATCTCGAGACCTATCTGGTGCTCGCCGGCGCGGGGCACACCGATGGCGAGGGCGTACCGGGGTACGTGGAGCGGGAGTTTCGCCGCTATCTCGAATGCGGCATTCTCGCCCGCGGTTTCGCGCGCGTTCGGCTAGCGGGGAGTGCGGACACGATTTTCTGATTGCCTTTTCTTGCAAAGGGCGCGCGCTGTGCCCCTCGTGCAACGCCGGGCGCATGGCCAAGACGGCGGCTCATCTGGTGGATCAGGTCTTCCCGCGGCTGCCGGTGCGCCAGTGGGTGTTGGCGGTGCCAAAGCGCCTGCGCTACTTCCTGAGCCGCGATCCCGAGGCGCTCAGTGGCGTGCTGCACATCGTGTTGCGGGTGATCGAAGCGCGGCTGCGC
>JBKKAO010000471.1:0-3761 GCA_046714645.1 Burkholderiales bacterium
TCTTCATCCGCAGCATGGCCACTCGCGGGGCCACCGGCGGTATGGCGCGCGGTGCCTTGGACGCGGTGGATATTCTCGATGTGGCGGGATTCGACGTTATCATCATCGAGACCGTGGGGGTGGGCCAGGACGAAGTGGAAATCGTGAAAGCGTCGCATACCACGGTAGTGGTCTCCGCCCCCGGTTTGGGAGACGAAATTCAAGCCATCAAGGCGGGGATTCTGGAGATTGCCGACATTCATGTGGTATCCAAATGCGATCGGTCCGATGCCAATCGCACCCTCACCGATTTGAAACAGATGCTGATGCTGGGCATGCGCATGACGCCGGCTACGCAATGGCAAGTACCCGTGCTCGGCACGAGCGCCGTGAACGGGGAGGGTGTCGGCGAATTGGTCGGTGCACTCGCGCGGCACTGGCAGCAGACCTCGGGCACCACGGCAGGCGAGGAGAGACTGAAGCGCGTGGCGGAGTTTCGGCTCACTAAGACTGCCGAAGACTTGCTGCTCGAACGCTTTCATCGCTGTAAGCAGCACAGCGTCGCCGCCGCCGTGCCGGGCATCGCCACGCGTCGGACTGACCCTTATAGCGCGGCCGTTGACGTGCTCGCGAGTTTCATTCAATGAGATGTTCAGAAGGAGTTGACCCATGACCGATATGTCCGGCCGAGATCCAATTACCGCGCTCAACGATGAGGTACGAGATTGGGAGAACGATGAAGTCGCCACGTTCCTGGCCAAGCAGCCGGAACGCAAGCCTCAGTTCTTCACCATTGGAGATTTTCCGGTGAAGCGCACCTATACGGCGGCGGACATCGCGCATGTTCCGCTGAGCGATATCGGACTGCCGGGCCGCTATCCGTTCACGCGCGGACCGTACCCGACGATGTATCGAAGCCGTAGCTGGACCATGCGCCAGATTGCCGGTTTCGGCACCGGGGAGGACACCAACCGGCGGTTCAAGTACCTCATCTCGCAAGGCCAGACCGGCATCTCCACCGACTTCGATATGCCCACCTTGATGGGCTATGACTCCGATCATCCCATGAGCGAAGGCGAGGTTGGCCGTGAGGGCGTGGCGGTGGATACGCTGGCGGACATGGAAGCGCTGTTCGATGGCATCGATCTGGAGAAGATTTCGGTATCGCTGACCATCAATCCGACCGCGTGGATTCTGCTCTCGATGTACGTGGCGCTGGCGCAAAAGCGCGGTTACGACCTGAACAAACTGTCCGGCACCATTCAGGCCGATATCCTCAAGGAGTACATGGCGCAGAAGGAGTACATCTATCCCATCGAACCCTCGGTGCGGATCGTGCGCGATTGCATCACTTTCTGCGCGCAGAACATGAAGCGCTATAACCCGATCAACATCTCCGGATATCACATCTCGGAGGCGGGTTCGTCGCCGTTGCAGGAAGTGGCGTTCACCCTGGCGAATTTGATTACCTATGTAGAGGAAGTGACCAAGACCGGCATGCCGGTGGATGCCTTCGCGCCGCGCTTGGCCTTCTTCTTTGTTTCGCAAGGCGACTTCTTCGAAGAGATCGCCAAGTTCCGCGCCGTGCGCCGCTGCTACGCCAAGATCATGAAGGAGCGATTCGGCGCCAAGAATCCGGAATCCATGCGGCTGCGTTTTCATACACAAACGGCGGCCGCAACGCTGACCAAACCGCAGCATCAGATCAACGTGGTGCGCACCGCGTTGCAAGCGCTATCCGCAGTGCTGGGTGGTACGCAGTCCTTGCATACCAATGGTTACGACGAGGCCTTCGCCCTTCCCACCGAGGATGCCATGCGCATTGCGCTACGCACACAGCAGATCATCGCGGAAGAAACCAACGTCACCAACGTGATAGATCCACTAGGCGGTTCCTACTATGTTGAAGCGCTGACCTCGGATTATGAGAAGCGCATCTTCGAGATCCTGGATGACGTGGATGCGCGCGGCGGCACCGTCAAGCTGATCGAGGAAGGTTGGTTTCAGAAGCAGATCGCGGACTTTTCTTATGAGACCGCGCTGCGCAAACAATCCGGCGAGAAGCCGGTCATCGGCGTTAATGCCTACGTCGAAGAGGGTGAGAAGATGCGTATTGAAACCCATCACTACGACCAGAGCACTGCCGAGCGCCAGGTCGCTCGCACTCAAAGAGTGCGGCGCGAGCGTGATCAAAAGCGCGTGGATGAACTGCTCGCGCAGCTTGCCGAGACCGCCAAGGATCCATCCCAGAACATCATGCCGGTGAGTATCGAGTTGGTAACCGCGGGTGCGACCATGGGCGATCTCGTCGAGTGCTTGCGCGGTGTATGGGGGACCTATCGCGAGAATCCGGTTTTCTGATATTGAAAGCGACCATGCACCGATCCGTACTGACACTACCTTATCTTCACCATGTTCCAAAACTCGCCGAGTTGCCGGTGGCGCTGGGAGATGGAACAGCCATCATCGGCCGGGCAACGGTGGGGCGCGGGGCGTACTTTGGAGCCTTGGCCATGATCCGTGCCGATGGTCACTACGTCACCGTGGGAGATGATTTTTGGTTCGGGGCGCGGTCTGCCGTGCACATCGCGCATGAGGTACTGCCTACGATTATCGGTAGCGGTGTCACGGTGGGCATGAACTCGACGGTGCACGCCTGCCAGGTGGGCGACCATTGCGTGGTGGAAGATAACGTTGTGATTCTCGATGGCTCGGTGGTGGGGGAAGCTTGCGTCATCGCCGCGGGGTCCGTGGTATTCCCGCGGACTCAGCTACCGGCAGGGCATTGGTGCGAAGGCAGTCCCGCGAAACCCGTGCGACCGCTCACGGCCGAGCAGTTGTCCGCCGCGCGTGCACGTGTGCGCGGTCTGATTCTGGCGACGCGTGTTCGGCCCATGGAGGCAGAAGGATTCACGCCGGGCGCATCCAATTTTTTTGCCCCCACCGCTTCGAGCCGAGGCCGTGTGGTCTTGGAACCGGATGCGAGCGTGTGGTTCAGCTGTGAACTGGACGCGGAAAAACACACGATCACCGCCGGCGCAGGCAGCAATATCCAGGACAACACCGTCATCATGGCTCATGCCGGGCCGGTGCGAATCGGAGCCGGTGTCACCATCGGCCACAACGTGACCTTGCAAAGCTGTGAAATCGGTAATAGATCGCTCATCGGCATGGGTGCCGTGCTCGCACCGGGAACGGTGGTGGAGGACGATATCTTGGTGGCCGCCGGCACCGTCACCTTGCCCGGCCAACGCCTGGCCTCCGGTTTCATGTGGGCCGGCCGCCCGGCGCGACAACTGAGCGCCCTCGACGATGCCAAGCGCAACATCATTAAATACGGCGCGACTCATTACGTCGATTACAACCGGGATTTCTTGCGCACCGCAGTGATAGTTTGAGTTTTGCCGCTCGGGTGCCTTTCATGCATAGAGTTCCGACTGGTGTCGCAGATCGTCCACCGGATCATTTCGCCGTTCTTGATCAAGCAAGCGGGACTCAAGGTACCGAGGCTCACCGCAGGGCCGAGGCTCGCCGGCTGCTTACGCGAAGTCGCGTAACCGCCCTCAGAAGCCCATGCAGGCTCCGGCGAATCCCGACACGGGGTCGATGGACGAACGTAAGTGAGGTGGGACAAACTTCACGCAATACTTCGTTCCCTTCGAGGTGATGAGCAGAGTGTCGTCGGACACCCAGCGTTCGCTCAACATCTCCTTACTGGGATCGCCCAGGACCTCGCGAAACTTTTGCCGGATCTCTTCCGGGGTGAGCCGGTCCTTGATGGG
>JBKKAO010000472.1:0-2720 GCA_046714645.1 Burkholderiales bacterium
AATCACGACCGCGTCAGCGTGGTGGCCTACGCCCAGGGCATCGTGGATGCGTTGCCGGCGCGGCGCGGAAAAAACCAGACTTGGCGCGTGTTCAAATTCCTGGAGGCCCTGGCACCCACGGGAAAAACCAGTTTGAACGCGGCGATCCGAAACTACTTCGGTTCTTCGCGTTCACGCGGATTCGTGGTGCTGATTTCGGATTTTCTCGATTCCAACGGCGTGGAAGAGCCCTTTGCGATCCTGCGGCGTTACCGTCACGACGTAGCGGTGCTGCAAGTCACCGAACCCAACGAAGAGTCGCCGCAGTTGCCCGAAGAAGTGATGCTAGTGGATGCGGAAAGCGAAGTGGCCACCGAAGTTCACGTAACCCCTGGTTTGCTGGAGGCCTACCGCAAGGCCTTCTTGGAACACTGCGAGGGGATCGAGGCCTTCTGCCGCAAGTACGGCTGGAGTTATGCGCAAGCCTCGACGGCGGTCAGTTTCGATGACTTAATGCTGAAGATCCTCCGCGAGCACGGAGTGTTGCGTTGAGCTTTCTCGCGGTGAGTTCGGGTACCGCTTTAGCGTTACTCGCGACGGTGGCGTTTGTGGTGCTCGGCTTTTATTTGCTGCGTCCCTCCGCTCGCCGCATCGGCATTTCATCGAACGTGATTTGGAATCGCGTGCTGAGAGCGCGCAAGCGCGATGCGGACCGGTTGCGATGGTGGATCTCCTTGGCCGTAGCGGCGCTCATTGCGTTGGCCGTCGCGCTGGCTTTCACGCAACCGGAATGGCAGGCGGTGAGCGGTGGCGCCAAGCGATTGCTGATCGTTCTGGATAATTCCGCTTCGCTTGCCGCGCGCACCCAGGATGGCAAGACGCGCTGGGAACATGCGGTGACGTACGCGCGTAGCGCCATCGAGGGCGCGGGTGCCGGCAGCCAATTCATGGTGCTGGACACCTTGCGCCAGTCCGGCAGCCCCGTGTGGGAGAAGCGCAGCGAAGTTTTGGCCCGGCTGGAGAAGCTGAGGCCCGCCATGGGGACAGCGAGTTTCCCGGTTGCACCGGCATCGCCTCCGGACGGACGCAACCTCGATGCATTGTTCATTGGAGATGGCGTGAGCGCGATCCCGGTGCCGAAGGATTACCGGGTGATCTCGGTTTTCCAGAACGCCACCAATGTAGGGATCACAGCTTTTGAGGTGCGTGCGCAGCCCGCCGATGCACGCAAACATGCGGCTTATCTGGAAGTGTTCAATGCCTCCACGGCCACGGAGCAACCGGAACTCAGCGTCACCGGTGCTAATGGCCGCGTGATTCGCCAGCGCGTGGCGATTCCGGGCCATAGCGCAGCCTCCGCCGTGATCGACGTGTCGGCCTTCCCGCCTGGGCCGGTGCGCGCCGCGGTCGTGTCGGCATCAGATGCCTTTGAGCCGGACAATACCGCCTTCTCCTTCGTGCCCGCCAAGAGCGTGATTCGAGTGGCGCTGGTCACTCGCGGCAATCCTGTCCTCGAACGCGCGCTGCGGCTACAGCCGCGTTTGCAACTCACGGTTGTGTCCTCCGCCAAGTTGACCGAAGGGGACGGCTTCGATGCGGTGATCCTGGATCGAATAGCGCCCGCGCGGCCGCTTGCCTTTCCCGCGCTGCTGATTCGCCCCGAGAGGGCGGATGGATTTCCCGCAAGCGTGGGAGAGCTTCACGAAGCCTCCATCAACATCTGGGATGAACGGCATCCGGTGATGGAGCATTTGAGCTTGCGCGACGTGGTGGTGGAGCGTGCCATGAAATGGCGTATGAGTGATCTCACAAAGGCCCGCGCAGTGGTGCTCGCGAGCGATGCCGACAAGGGACCGCTCATAGTCGCAGCCGCGGGAGAACCGCGCTGGGTCGCCACCACCTTCGATCTCTCGGACTCGAATCTGCCGCTGCAAGCAGGTTTTCCGGTATTGCTGGCAAACGCGATGCAGTGGCTGACCGGGGAGCCGCAAGCCCTGGTTCGTTCACCGGGTTGGGTGGAAGTCCCGGCCCCCCGCGGCCGGGTATTGGGATTGGACGGAAAAGAAGTGCCTGCGCGTGCCATGGGTAACGGCATTGCCTTCGAGGCGCCGGGTGCCGGGTTTTATACCGTGGTGACACCCGAGCGCGTGTTGCGAGTCGCGGTCAATGTGTTCGGCGGCGAAATGACTTCGATTAACCGGTCGAAGCTTGCCGCCCAATCCGAGACCTCCGAACCGGCGGCGGCGCGAACCAGGATTGAGCCTTGGGTACTGCTGCTTTTCATCGCCCTAGCGTTGCTCACCGCCGAGTGGATGACCTATCACCGAAGGTTAACGGTCTAGGTAGCCATGTCCCTTCGATTCGAAGCCGCGTGGGCGGCCGTGTTTCTGATTCTTCTGCTCGTCCTGTGGATAGCCAGCGCACGCAGCCGGACGAACCTTAGCGCGAAGCATCGCTATGCGGCCACCGCGCTACGCAGTCTCGCATTGATCGCGGTGGTGGTCGCGCTGACACAGCCCGTGTGGCTGGCCAAGACGCGCGAAATTTCCGTCGTCTACGCATTGGATATTTCGCGCAGCGTCGCATTGTAGTTCATCGGCACGGCGTTGGATTGGATGCAATCCGCCAACAAGGAGGATAAAGCGGCGACAGTGCGCTATGTGGCCTTCGCTGACCGGCCCAAGCTCTTGAGCAACCTCGGCGCGGTGCGCGGCATCGGCGTTATTAACGAAGGCGAGCGC
>JBKKAO010000473.1:0-11505 GCA_046714645.1 Burkholderiales bacterium
CCCCCATCCGCGCTAATCTTATTGTTGTTGTCGCGGTGATTCGGCAAGGTCGCGATGTGCCAGCCATCCTAAGAAGATGGGGTTACTCCATTCGACAAGAGTTGACTGAGATTTGGTCTCGCATTGAACGCGGTGAACTTCGGATTCCTTCCTCCGCCGCACAGTCAAAGAAATTCTTGCCTCGCACACGCAGAAGTCCACGGCGTTCATAAAATTTGGAGAAGCGACAAGAAATAAATATGCGATTGATCCGTCGATCGATGCCCTTTTCGACTCTTTCATATCGCCCAGCCCGGGGACCTATTGAACCTCTTGAAAGAGGGCGGCCAGACGGTGAAGGTACACGAAGAGAATCAAAGGCCTGTAGCCTGTAAATGGGCTCAGCGGGATTTCTCCTGCACCCATTGCTTGGTTTTCTTTGCCGACTTGTTCAGAGCCTCCCCGGTCTTGTGGCCTGCCTTATCGAGCGCAGCCGCGGTTTTCTTCCCCGCATGCTTGAGTGCCTTGGTGGTCTTGTTGACTACCTTCTCGGTTCCGGCTCTCGCTTTCTTGCCGGCCTTTTCTATCTTGGAGCCAATCCCGCCGCTCTTCGTTACCTCCGCGGTGGCATACCCTGCGTTGAGGCACACGGCGAGGACCACTGCATTGAGTAACGCTCGAATCATT
Organism: Burkholderiales bacterium; assembly: GCA_046714645.1. Taxonomy (GTDB): domain Bacteria; phylum Pseudomonadota; class Gammaproteobacteria; order Burkholderiales; family SHXO01; genus SHXO01. The sequence continues at coordinate 667 of JBKKAO010000473.1, forward strand.
GTGGAATCACCTCGATGCCCGCGCGCTCGGTGATGACTTGCTTGCGATCGTCGGTCCAGGTAAAGACAAACTCTCCGGTGCGTGTGGCCACCACATGAAAAGAAAAATAGGGATTGGCGGTAATGGCAGGATGCAGTGTCACGGAGAACACTTCTTTTCCGTCGTAGTGGCAAGTAAAGCGCTTGATGATGTGACGAGGAACTATTAGGCCTACGTTATCGTGGCGGAACCCCGTTTCCATGGGATGAATGGCAAGCGTCCGAATCTCGATGATCTCGCCTTGCTTCGCGCGCTCGGGCACCTTGACCTTGGCCGTCGCCATCGCTCACCCGCACCCGGTGATGGTAACCACGACTTCGACGGTCGCGGACCATAGGGTTCCATCGCTCAAAGCCGCCACCGCCATAACTCTCTGGGTCTCGGCCAGGCGTACTCGCGTGGATACACGCGCCTTGCCGTTGTGCGGGCCCAATCGAAACTCCACCATGTCCGGCAGCGGATTCCTCTCGGAGAATAGATGGATGGATTGCACATAGTCTTGCTCGGTCATGGGGGATTCGACCGAGACGGTAACGGGTACCACGTTGCCGTTTTCCGCCAGCTTGGGCAGATCCAACTGCACGCGTCCTTCTCGTATCTTGCGCTCACCGAAGGCAGCTTTGATCGCCTGCGCCATGCTCTCGGGCGAGGCATGGACCAATCGTAGATGACAAAGCGACAGCGCCGCGCCGGCCGCTGTCGCTTTGAGTAACTGCCTGCGCTTCACGCTAAGAGTATGAGAAGCCATGATGCTTGAACGGCATGGAGCGCACGCGCTTGCCCGTGGCAGCGAAGAGCGCGTTACCCAGCGCCGGAATCACCGCCGCGAGCGGGGGCTCGCCCACACCCCCCCAGAATCCGCCACTGGGCACGAGCACCGGCACGACCGCCGGCATATGGGCCAATCGCAGTACAGGGTAATCCGCGAAACTGCTCTGCTCGGCGCGCCCGTCCTTGATAGTGATTTCTTCCAGCATGGCCGAACTCAAGGCCCACACCACACCGCTCTCGATCTGCGCGATGACCGCGTCACGATGCACGATGTAGCCGCTGTCGATGGCCACGTACACGCGCTTGACGTTGATCATGTTGTCTTCCACGCTGATATCCACCACTGAGGCCGTGTAGCTACCGTAGGCATCGGACACGGCGATGCCGCGATGCACGCCTTGCGGCATGGCTTTACCCCAGTCCGCGGCTTTCGCCACCGCGTCCAACACGCCGAGGTCCTTGGCTTTCTTGGCCAAGAGCGGACGGCGGAACTTATAAGGATCCGCTTTGATCGCCTGGCACATCTCGTCGATGAAGCACTCGCGGAAGAACGGGTTCATGGTATGCGCCACCGCGCGCCACGGCCCCACTGGCACGTGGGTGTTGCGCATGGCGTACTCGTTGGTGAAGTTGGGCACGTCGTAGGGACTGTCCGAGAACACGCGCGTGCCGATGGTATCCACGCCGTTCTTCACCATCTGCGGGAGAATGGCGGTCGCCACCGACTGTTCGGATTGCCGCACATGCCACGCAATCCATTTGCTGTCCTTGTCGAGACCCGCTTTCATCTTCACCAAGGCGACAGGACGATAGCGGCCCTGCTGCATATCCTCGTCGCGCGACCACTGCAAGCGCACCGGGGTGCCTGGCATGGCCTGCGCGATACGGACCGCCTGCTTGGTGAAATCATTGAACAACACGCGCCGCCCGAACCCACCGCCGGCGTGCATCTTGTGCACGATGACGTTCTCCAGTGGCACCCCGGCTGCTTCCGACGCCGCTGCGATCGTAGATTCGCCATTCTGCGTGCCCACCCACACTTCTACGCCATCGGCCTTGATCAAGGCGGTGGCCGTCTGCGGCTCCATGGTGGCGTGATTCAAGAAGGGCGCGTAGTACTCGGCCTCGAAAGTCTTGGTTGCACCCGCGATCGCTTGCGCGAAATCGCCATCCTTGCGCGCGACGGGAACGTCGGTGGCATCGATGCCTGTGCGCAGGAACTGCATGATGGATTCGCTCGACACCTTGCCCTTGCCGCCGTCATCCCATTCGATGGGCAGCGCCTTCAGCGCTTCGTGGGCGCGCCACCAGTTGTCCGCCACCACGGCGACCCAATCCTCGGCGGCGACCACTTTCTTGATGCCGCGACGGCCGCTGATCTTGCTCTCGTCGAAGCTCTTCAATTTGCCCCCGAACACGGGGCATTGCCGGATGGAGGCGTGCAGCATTCCCGGCAAACGCACATCGGCCGCGAAAACTTGCTTGCCCGTGGTCTTGTCGGGAATGTCGAAGCGGGGCGGCGAGGTGCCGATGAGGGTCCAGTCCTTCGGATCCTTGAGTTTGGGTTCCTTTGGAATCTCCAACTTGGACGCAGCTTCGGCCACCTTGCCGAAGGTCGTGCTGCGATTGCTCGCTTTGTGCGAGATGACGCCGTTGGCCACGCTGCATTCCGACGCGGGGACGCCCCACTGCTTGGCAGCGGCGCTCACCAGCATTTCGCGGGCTGAAGCTCCCGCCTTGCGCAGGTATTCCTGCGAATCGCGAATGGCACGGCTGCCGCCGGTGGTCATGGCGCCGAAGATGCGGTTGCGCTTGATATGATCGTTGACGTCGGCATACTCGGGGCGCACCTTGTTCCAGTCGCCCTGCAACTCTTCGGCGACCAGCATGGCGAGACCGGTGAAGCTGCCCTGCCCTAATTCAGACCGGGCGATGCGGATGATGATGCTGTCATCAGGATGAATCACGATCCAGTGCGTGACTTCCACCCCTTCATGGTGCGCGGCAAGGGCTTCACCCCATCCGGGCATGCCCACCATTAGGGCGCCAGTCAGTGCGGAGGAACGAATAACGAAACTGCGGCGATCGCGATTGATGATGTCGTTCATTGTCGTGTCCCCTTAGGCCGTCTTCGCCGCGAGCTTGATGGCTTCGCGAATGCGGGAATAGGTCCCGCAGCGGCAGATGTTGGTCATGGCGGTTTCGATTACGTCGTCGGAGGGTTTCTTGTTGGCCCGCAATAGCGCTGCTGCGGCCATGATTTGCCCGCTTTGGCAGTAGCCACATTGGGGTACCTGAAGCTTGACCCAGGCTTTCTGCACGGGATGATTGCCGTCCTTGGACAGGCCTTCGATGGTGGTGATATTGCGGCCCGCCACGGCCGCGACCGGCAACACGCAGGTGCGCGTGACCTCGCCGTCGATGTGCACCGCACAAGCGCCGCACACGGATATTCCGCAGCCATACTTGGTGCCCGTCAATCCCAGTTCATCCCGTAACACCCACAACAGCGGCATTTCGGGTTCTACGTCCACGTCGTACGACTTACCATTCACCTTCAAAGTTATCATCGGTTCCTCCAGCCTCGTTGCAGAAATATAGGTCAACAGCCCCTGTTATATTACAGCGTCGCTGTGACTATCGCGATACTCAGATGTCCACGTAAACATCCAGGTCTCCTTCCCGATTGTCGGCGGTAGGAGATACGCGTCATGTAGAATTTTCCGTCTACGCGAAAGGTAGTTGTCCGAATTTCTTTCCGATGCCACCCACTATAGAGTCATGACCGATCTTTCTTCCACGTTGGCGCTGACCCGAACCCCAGTACCGCTACCCATTAGCTGGTATTTTGATCCAGAGATCGCGCGCCAGGAGCGTAAAGTCATCTTTGAAGCAGGGCCCGGTTACATTGGTCATGAGCATCTGGTGCCTAATCCCGGTGACTACTATGTCCTGCATTGGCTGCCCGGGGCTCCCGCCTTAATCCGCGGCAAGGATGGCATCCGGCTCATCAGCAATGTGTGCCGTCACCGGCAATCCATATTATTAAACGGCCACGGCAATGCCGAAAATATTGTGTGCCCCGTCCATCACTGGACCTACGATCTAGGGGGAATACTGCTGGGCGCGCCGCAATTCCCCGACAATCCTTGCTTGAATCTCGAAGCCACCACTCCGAGAAATTGGCGCGGGCTCCTATTTACCGGCCAGCGCGATCCCGAGAAGGACCTCGCCGGGATGAATCTTTTGGCAGACTATGATTTCTCCGGCCATGTTCGCGATCGCGTCGAAGTCACTGAGTACCAGTTCAACTGGAAGATTTTCCTGGAGATCTACCTTGAGCTCTATCATGTGGAAGCGGCTCATCCGGGCCTGCGTAAGTTCGTGGACCCTGGGCGTTGGCGCTGGGAATTCGGTGAGTGGTGGAGTTCCCAAGAACTAGGGGTCTACAAGGACCTCACTCACAAAGAAACTCCGGTCTACGCGCATTACATTGATGAGGTACTCAAGTACCGGAACGGGGAGCCTCCCAAGTACGGTACGCTGTGGTCGATCTACTACCCGAACGTCTGCTTGGAATGGTATCCCCATTGCCTGGTGGTCAGCACGATTGCGCCGCGAGGGCCGGACAAATGCCTCAACATAGCGGAGTTCTATTATCCCGAGGAGATCGCACTGTTCGAGCGCCCGTTGGTGGAAGCCCACCAGAGCGCATACTTTGAGAGCGCGGCCCAGGACCAGCGAATTTGCGAACACCTGCAAGAGGGACGCCAAAAGCTCTACCAGCGGGGGCAAGAACAACAAGGCCCCTACCTGAGGCCGGCAGAAGACGGCATGATCCACTTTCACGAATTCCTTCGCGGTTTTCTTGAACCCGCGCTTGAGCTACCGAGGTGACCATGGACTACACTACGCTGATAGATGCCCCGGCACTCGCCAATCATTTGGGCGATCCCAGCTTCGTTATCTTCGACTGCCGCCACGATCTGGGTAAACCAGACTGGGGACGGAAAGTCTATGAGGTCTCCCATCTACCGGGGGCCCGCTTCGCCCATCTAGACAAAAATCTCTCGGGACCGAAGACCGGCATAAACGGACGCCATCCCTTACCCGATCCGCAAGTGTTCGCGCGCTGGCTAGGTGAGATGGGAGTCAGCAACGATACCCAAGTCGTAGCCTATGACAGTACCGGCGGTACCTACGGTTCTCGCTTGTGGTGGATGGCGCGCTGGCTGGGGCATAGGCGTGTCGCGGTGTTGGATGGCGGCTGGGATGCCTGGATCAAAGGAGGATATCAGGTGGCACAGGAGAAACCCTCGCCGCGCGCCGCAACGTTTCGCATGAAGCTACGCAATGACGTCTGCGTGGATGCGAATCTCGTTCTGGGCAATATCGAAAAAAAGACGTACTGCGTCATCGACGCTCGCGCCGATGATCGCTTCCACGGTCAGAACGAGACCATCGATCCCGTCGGCGGGCATATTCCAGGAGCGAAGAACCGCTTTTTCAAAGATAACCTGGATGCTCAATCTCACTTCAAACCCGCCGCCGTGCTCAGAGCAGAATTCGAGTCCTTACTCGAGGCCCGCGCCCCCTCCCAGATCATCAACCAATGTGGTTCGGGCGTAACCGCCTGCCACAACGCACTGGCCATGGAGATTGCAGGTTTACCCGGATCGCGGGTCTATCCAGGTTCATGGAGCGAGTGGATCGCCGATCCCGCGCGCCCGGTCGCCACGGACTGAGAATCCTCCCGCAGAATCCTCCCGCATGCCCGATCGGACGGTACTGGCCGATCTAGTGCTGCTGCTGCATTTCGTTTTTGTGCTGTTTGTGGTGGGAGGGCTGTTCGCGGTGTGGTTGGGCGCACCATTGCGCTGGCGGCTACGCGCAACCGGGTATTCCGCTTGATTCATCTGGTCGCGACATGGTTCGTCGCCGCCAAAGCCGTGCTGGGCTTGGCTTGCCCGCTCACCGTGCTCGAAGACGCACTACGCTCCGAAACCAGCGCTGGCGAAGGTTTTATTCAGCGCTGGGTCAGCCGGCTATTGTATTGGGACTTCCCCGCCTGGGTTTTTGCCGCCGCCTACCTTCTCTTCTCGATCCTTGTGACGGCAACCTACTTGCGGATTCCGCCCCATGACGGGGCGAACTAGGTTGGTAGCACTTCGGCTTCGGTCTGAGTTGGGGTAGCTTCAAAGGTGAGTTGCACCTTTCCCTCATCGTCCACGTCGATCATCACCTTCCCGCCGTTTGCTAGACGGCCAAACAACAACTCGTCCGCCAGTGCGCGGCGAATGGTGTCTTGAATAAGCCGGGCCATGGGTCTTGCGCCCATGAGCGGATCGAATCCATGCTCCGCGAGGTGAGCGCGCAAGGCGTCAGTAAAGGTCGCCTCCACCTTCTTCTCGTGTAGTTGTTCCTCCAGTTGCATGAGGAATTTGTCCACCACGCGCAAGATGATCTCGGCCGTGAGCGCCGCGAAGGAGATGATGGCATCCAAACGGTTGCGAAACTCCGGCGTAAATAGGCGTTTGATCTCGCCCATTTCGTCGCCCTGGCTGTTGGCATGAGTGAAACCCATGGACGTCTTGGTGAGTGCTTCCGAGCCCGCATTGGTGGTCATGATGATCACTACGTTGCGGAAATCGGACTTACGGCCATTGTTGTCCGTCAACGTGCCGTAATCCATCACCTGCAGAAGAATGTTGAAGATGTCCGGGTGCGCTTTCTCGATCTCATCGAGCAACAACACGCAGTAGGGATTCTTGGTGATGGCTTCCGTCATCAATCCGCCTTGCTCGAAGCCCACATATCCAGGAGGGGCGCCGATCAAGCGTGAAACCGCGTGACGCTCCATGTATTCGGACATATCGAACCGAATCAGCTCAACACCCAGGACGTAACCGAGCTGGCGGGCCACTTCCGTCTTGCCCACTCCCGTGGGTCCGGAGAAGAGAAAACAACCGGTGGGTTTCTGCGGATTGCCCAGCCCGCTACGCGCCATCTTAATGGCGGACGCCAGCGCGTCGATGGCCTTCTCTTGGCCAAACACCACCGCCTTCAGGTCGCGATCGAGATTCTTGAGCTTGCTGCGGTCGTCGGAGGAAACGTTGTGCGGTGGAATACGCGCGATCTTGGCGACAATATCTTCAATCTCGTGCTTGGTAATGATGCGCTTTTGCTTGGACTTCGGAAGAATACGCTGCGCCGCGCCGGCTTCGTCGATGACATCGATGGCCTTGTCCGGCAGATGTCTATCGTTGATGTAGCGAGCGGATAATTCTGCCGCTGTCGCCAAGGCCGTGTTGGTGTAGCGAATGCCATGATGCGCCTCGAACCGGCTCTTCAGGCCCTTCAAGATCTCCACGGTTTCTTGAATGGACGGTTCGGTCACGTCGATCTTTTGGAAACGCCTCGATAGCGCGTGATCCTTCTCGAAGATGCCGCGGTACTCGGCGTAGGTCGTGGCGCCGATGCACTTCAACTGGCCCGTGGACAGCGCCGGCTTAAGTAGGTTTGAAGCGTCCAGCGTACCGCCGGAGGCCGCACCCGCACCGATCAAGGTGTGGATTTCGTCGATAAACAAAATAGCGTTCGGGTTGTCGATCAACTGCTTCAGCACCGCCTTCAATCGCTGCTCGAAGTCGCCGCGGTATTTTGTCCCCGCTAAGAGAGCACCCATATCGAGAGAATACACATTGCATTTACCCAGCACATCCGGGACGCTTCCCTCGATGATACGGCGAGCGAGGCCTTCCGCGATCGCGGTCTTCCCCACCCCTGCCTCCCCAACCAATAGGGGATTGTTTTTTCGGCGGCGGCACAAAGTTTGTATCACCCGCTCGACTTCTCGCTCACGCCCAATTAACGGGTCGATCTTTCCGGCCACGGCTTGCGCATTGAGATTGAGGGTGTAGGTCTCTAGCGCGCCGCCATTGGCTTGCTCTTGCTCGCCCTCGGCGTCGCCGTCTTGCGGTTGCTGCTTGGAAGGCGCTTGCGGGACCTTGCTAATTCCATGGGAGATGAAATTGACGACATCCAGGCGCGTGACTCCCTTTTGGTGGAGGAAGTACACCGCGTGCGAATCTTTCTCGCCGAAAATGGCCACAAGCACGTTGGCGCCCGTCACTTCTTTCTTTCCGGACGATTGCACGTGCAGGATCGCGCGCTGTATGACGCGCTGAAAACCTAGTGTGGGCTGTGTGTCGACTTCGTCACCGGTCACAACGGGCGTGTGTTCGTTAATGAAGTCAGCGAGCTGCTTGCGAAGTTCCTCGATATTGGCGGCGCAGGCACGCAGCACTTCTGAAGCCGATGGATTGTCCAGCAGCGCGAGTAACAAATGCTCCACCGTAATGAACTCGTGGCGCTTCTGCCTCGCCTCCATGAACGCCATGTGAAGGCTAACTTCGAGTTCTTGTGCAATCATAGCTTCCTCTGTTTCGTTCGTATGGACCGCATCCGGCTTTCCGCTTCAATTTCCAACCTACGTTTCTTCCATCACACACTGTAACGGATGCTCATGCTTACGTGAGTATCCTATCACTTGCTCCACCTTGGTTGCAGCAACATCCTTTGGATAGACGCCGCACACGCCCATTCCTTCTCGGTGTACTCGCAGCATCACCTGCGTAGCACGCTCGCGGTTCATCAAAAAAAACTTCTGTAGCACCGCCACCACAAAGTCCATCGGTGTGTAATCATCGTTCAACAGCATAACTTTGAACATCGGAGGCTGCTTAACTTTGCTCTTCTGGGCCTCGAGGATTGTACTATCGCGATTTCCTGCCTTCATACACGCATCCAACCAGCCTCAATAGTACTTGGCAATGACAGCGCTATTTTGCGCATACTGCCGAAATTAGCAAGTAGGTAAAAGACATTTCCCATACCGAAGGACGGAGAATGAGTTTTCAGTGTATTTTCCTTGACTTCCATTTGCACTTGACCTAAAAAGGCGCCGGGCGTTTGTGTTCAAGTAGGTGGTGTCCGTGATGTAAAAAGTGGTAGTAGCGTCGTGGTTTTTCGCCGTCTTGAGTAGCAAATTGTCGTGGGGTTCCCCGCCCGGTCATGAAATAAGGATGGAGGAGTATGGCAACTGGTACGGTTAAGTGGTTCAACGATGCGAAGGGTTTTGGTTTTATCACACCCGACGATGGAGGAGAGGATGTTTTCGCCCATTTCTCGGCCATCAACATGAATGGATTTAAAACCCTCAAAGAAGGGCAGAAGGTGAGTTTTGAGGTCACTCAAGGCCCCAAGGGGAAACAGGCCTCGAACATTCAGTCGAACTAACCTTCTACTACGCCAAAGATAATTCTGGCTACGCATCAGAGCGTGGTCAAAAACAAAGCCCGCCGACAGGCGGGCTTTTTGTTTTCTGGCTGTCACTAGGCCTTGTAGGCTCACTTCATCCGCTCAATCATGGCATTGCCAAATCCCGAACACGACACTTGCGTGGCCCCAGTCATCAAGCGCGCGAAATCGTAAGTCACCACCCGGTCAGTGATGGTTTTTTCCATGCTGCGGATTATGAGATCCGCCGCCTCAATCCAACCCATGTGGCGCAACATCATCTCCGCTGACAGAATCAGGGAACCGGGGTTCACGTAGTCCTTTCCGGCATACTTGGGAGCGGTGCCATGAGTCGCCTCGAACATGGCAACGGAATCGCTCAGGTTCGCTCCGGGAGCGATGCCAATGCCCCCCACCTGGGCGGCAAGCGCATCGGAGATGTAGTCGCCGTTCAGATTCAGGGTTGCGATTACATCGTACTCCTCGGGACGCAACAATATTTGCTGTAGGAAGGCGTCCGCAATGACATCCTTCATGACGATACTATTCGGGAGCTTCATCCATGGTCCCCCGTCGATCAGTTCCGCGCCAAACTCACGCTGCGCAAGGGCATACCCCCAGTCACGAAATCCGCCCTCGGTGAATTTCATGATATTGCCCTTATGGACTAAGGTCACGGAGCGCCGCTTGTTGGCGACGGCGTATTGAATCGCTTTGCGCACAAGACGTTCTGTCCCCTCGCGCGATACCGGTTTCACCCCAATGCCTGAGGTCTTCGGAAACCGAATCTTCTTCACGCCCATCTCCTCCATCAAGAACTTGATGACCTTCTTCGCCGCGTCGCTTTCGGCTTGCCATTCGATGCCAGCGTAAATGTCTTCGGAGTTCTCCCGAAAAATCACCATCTCGGTCTTCTCCGGCTCTTTGAGAGGACTCGGCACGCCCTTGAAATAGCGCACCGGCCGCAAGCAAACATAGAGGTCGAGTTCCTGCCTGAGTGCGACGTTAATGGAGCGAATACCCCCTCCAACGGGAGTCGTCAGCGGCCCCTTGATGGACACCACAAACTCCTTGGAGGCTTCTAGCGTTTCTTCTGGAAGCCAGACGTTCTCCCCATAGACCTTCACCGATTTCTCGCCCGCGAAGATCTCCATCCACTCAATCTTACGCTGGCCGCTGTAACAAACCTTCACTGCGTGGTCGACTACTTTTCGCATGACCGGAGTAATGTCCACCCCTGTCCCGTCTCCCTCAAGGTAAGGAACGATGGGATGATCGGGAACCTTAAGGCTAAAGTCTTTGTTAACAGTGATCTTCTCGCCCTGAGTGGGGACGCGGATGTGCTTGTACATGAAACTCCTGGTTCGTCGAAAGTTGGGTGGCAGCCGGGCGATTAAATCGGGACAAGCCAGCCAAATAGAATCGGCATTTTAACTTAGGCAGCCGACGCCATTTGACCCTTCTAACGGTTTAACGACGGATAACGAAGAGGCTTGACGCCCCTTGCCTCGGAACCCGATGGCCATGCTTGCATCGCAACGTTATGCGAACAGCTCTAGCGAGATTCCGCCGAATCGTATTACTGTTCGATGTTGCAACGCCGCAATCAATTGATATACTCCGAATTGATCCCGAGGGCAGGTGATGTTCCTTGCCTAGGTCAGATGGTCGAACATCAGCCCCGTTTTCTGGCCCTCAGCCGATCACACCCTTGATCGGTGTCGGGATCCG
>JBKKAO010000474.1:0-5421 GCA_046714645.1 Burkholderiales bacterium
CGGTGTGCCTCGGAGAGCCAAGGGGTGACGGCCTTGAGCAGCGTCCGGGCATCTTCGCCCTGCGGCAGCAGCGAGCCGGCCATGCCCAGGCCATCAGGGCCGCTCAGCACCAGCAACACGCGCTGGGCGCCGCTAAAATGCACTGCTTCGTCAATCAGAGACTTGTACAAGGCGTCGCTGTCGCGAAGCGCGTGCAGGCGCAAGCCGGTGTCGGCCAGGCTTTGAACGAGTTCGCCCGGTGCCGCCGAGCCCGAGGCGCGCAAGTCGTGCAATTCAACGCGCTGGTTTTCGTCCCGCGCTTTGTTCTTGCGCGCCGTGCTGGCCACCTCCAGAGCCCTGGCCGGCGGGCCGCCCAAAGCTGGATCGGCGACCCGACCCGTGCCATTTCCTCGGCGGATTGACAGCGACGCTGCTCGGCGGCGGCGTCTTGCAGTTGGACCGGGTACGGCTACGTTGCTCTTGTTCGCCATGTCTCGCGAATGGGTGTATCTGAGGTGGCGGCGGGTCGAGGTTCGATACGGGCCGGTGGGGACGCGCCGAATGCTCCGGCGTCACCCGTAAATATCGCACGATTTGGCACTGCTAGGAAATCCAACCGTATCACGTATGGCATGATCTGGCCTTGTGCGTTGGTTTCACAAGGCGCATCAAGCTTCAGACTCTGGCCGTACTAAATGGCGGACTCGACAAGCGGGTTGGGAGCGGATCGCTGTGGTGAGTTCATGGCCGGTCAAACTTGAATGGATCTATCACCCCGGAATGATACTTTGAAGCAAGCACCGTTCAACTCTAGCGCAACGCGCGCCCAACTGGCGGATGGCCGCTGGCATTTTCAGCACGGCCCCATCGATCTCATCATCTCGGCGGATGGTGACCCGCGGCGAGTCTCGAACGCGGTGGAGGGCGCCTGGGAGCGATTCCAGGGCCTGTTGGTGGAACTGGTGACCGATTTGAGCGTTTTGCGCCCACCCGTGGATCGAGGGGAGTCCGTGGCGGGGGTCGTCGCCCGCCGCATGGTCAGCGCCTGCGCGCCCTTCGCGCCGCTGTTCATCACCCCCATGGCTGCGGTGGCAGGCGCAGTGGCAGATGAGATCACCGAGTTTTTTCGCGTACCCGGTATCGCGCGCGTCTATGTAAACAATGGCGGTGACATCGCTTTGCATCTCACCTCTGGCACCCAGTTTCGCGTAGGTGTCTGCGCTGGTGGAGGCCGCAAGGATTGGAAAGCCCCTGCATTGGACGGGTCCTTCGAGATCGGTTTCTCCTCCCCGGTGCGAGGGGTGGCCACCAGTGGTTGGCGTGGCCGAAGCTTCAGCCTCGGAATTGCCGATAGTGTGACGGTGCTGGCGGCCACCGCGGCGCAATCCGACGCGGCGGCGACGATGATCGCGAATGCGGTCGATATCAAAAGCCCCGCTATCGTGCGGCGTGCCGCGAATAGCATCAAGGATGACACGGATCTGGGAGGCCGGATGGTCACCGTCGAGGTCGGGGCGCTGACCGAGGCCGAGGTTGCGCTGGCGCTCGATCACGGACAAGACGCCGCGCACGCTATGATGAAGGATGGATTGATTCACGCTGCGGTGCTGCTGCTGAATCATCGGATTCGCACCGTGGGCGATGCAGTCTCGCCTCGGCGCTTGGCAACCTAATAGAGAGGCCAGCGAAGAATGGATCGCAGGAGATTTCTCGTTGGCGGTACGATGCTCGGGGCCTCGGTACTGGGTGCACAAACGGCGAAGGCTCGGCACTACGCTGCTGGGCGGACGTTGATCCTGGTGCACGGCGCGATGCACGGCGGTCAAACATGGAGCTAGAGATATGAAAGCGACAATCCGAAAGCTCATCGTTCAAGTCGACGAAACGCGAATGGAGATGGGCAAGCGCATCGAGCCGCCCACTCGCCGTGCTGTCGCCATGGCGGTGATCGAGAATCCCTTCGCGGGGCGATACGCCGAGGATCTGTCCGAGCTCATGGATATCGGCGAGGAATTGGGCGCTCTTCTGGGCGAGAGATGTGTTCAGGCCTTGGGGATTTCTCCCAATCAAGCGCAGAGCTACGGCAAGGCGGCTATCGTGGGTGAGGCCGGTGAACTGGAGCACGCCGCCGCGATTCTGCACCCCAAACTCGGCGCCACCTTGCGCAAAGCGGTGGAGAAGGGCGCGGCCCTGGTGCCTTCGGCGAAGAAAATGGGTACAGTGGGCACCGCGATCGACGTGCCCCTCGGACACAAGGATGCCGCGTTCGTGCGCAGCCATTTCGATGCGGTGGAAGCGCGCGTGAGCGATGCGCCCCGCTCCGGTGAGATAGTGGTCGCGGTGGCGGTGGCCGATAGCGGACGCCCGCTCGCCCGCAGCGGTGGATTGCAAAAGCACGAGATCAAGGGTCAAGACGGTTTGCGATAACGACGGCGTTCAAAGGGGGACTACAGTATGTTCATCGATCGGCCATGGCTTAAGCGCTACCCACCGGGTGTTTCGCCGGATTTGCCGCCTTTGCCCTTTGCCACGCTTGCGGACATGATCGAGGGGTGCGGCCGCAAGTTTGCGGCGGGTATCGCTTTCGATAGTCTGGGAGCGCAGCTAAGCTTCGACGAGGTGTTGCGCAAATCAGAAGCCTTCGCCGCCTATCTTCAGAAAGACTTAGGCCTTAAGAAGGGCGACCGGGTCGCGGTCATGATGCCCAACATGCTGGCCTATCCCGTGGCGCTCTTCGGTATCTTGCGCGCGGGGATGATCGCGGTGAGCGTCAACCCGCTCTATACGGCGCGAGAGCTGGAAAACCAGATGAAGGATTCCGGCGCAGTGGCTATCGTTATTTTCGAAGGCTCCTTGCACGCTCTGCAAGAAGTGATAGGCAACACTTCGATCAAGCATGTGATCCGCACGGCCATCGGGGACCTCATGCCGTTTTTGAAAGGCGTGATCATCAACTTGGTCATCCGCAAGGTGAAGAAGCTGGTCAAGCCGTACAACATGCAAGCCACTCCCATCGCGGATGCGCTTGCCAAGGGCGGCGAATTGAAGATGGATAGACCTAAGCTGGACAGCGGCGATATCGCCTTCCTGCAATACACGGGCGGTACCACGGGCGTATCCAAGGGCGCCGCGCTGTCGCACGCCAATGTGATGTCCAACGTGGAGCAGACTCGTATTGCAGCGGGAACCTTGTTCAAAGAGGGCGAAGAAATCGGTATCACGGCATTGCCCATGTATCACATCGCCGCGTTGGTGTTGAATTGTTTCTTTGTCTACCGCTTGGGGGGCAAGCAGATCCTCATAGCGAACCCGAGGGATATCGCAGGATTCATCAAGATCATCGCGCAGAGCCGCTTCACGTTTATGCTGGGGGTGAATACGCTCTATAACGCGTTGGTCAACCATCCCAATATCGGCACGGTGGATTTTTCCCGCTTGAAGTTGAGTAGCGGTGGCGCGGCGGCTATTCAGGAGGCGGTGGCCAAACGCTGGCAACAGATTTCGGGCAAGGTCTTGGTGGAAGGTTACGGCCTTACCGAAACCTCCGGAGCTGCCACCATCTGCCCGCACGATCTGCCTTCATTCAGCGCGACCGTGGGAATTCCAGTCACGGGTTGCGACGTACAGATACGAGACGATTCAGGCGAACCCGTGCCACTGGGACAGCCTGGCCAGATCTATATTCGCGGTCCCCACGTCATGACGGGCTATTGGCAAAAACCCGAGGAAACCGCCAAAGTGCTGGGCGAGGATGGTTTTCTCGCCACCGGCGACGTGGGCGTCATGAGCGAGGACGGCATGCTCAAGATCGTCGATCGTGTGAAAGACATGATCATCGTCTCAGGCTTTAACGTCTATCCAAACGAGGTCGAAGAAGTGCTGGCCAAATGTCCCGGTGTGCTGGAGGCCGCGGCCATCGGCGTGCCGAGCGCTGAGTCCGGTGAGGCAGTGAAGGTCTATGTGGTGAAGAAAGATCCCGCGCTGACGCAGGAGCAAGTGAAGAGCTTCTGCCGCGAGCAGTTGACGGGTTACAAGACGCCGCGAGAGATCGAGTTCATCGCCGCCTTGCCTAAGAGTCCCGTGGGTAAGGTGCTGCGGCGCGAACTGCGTGATGCGGCCAAGAAGAAGATCGCGGCCTGACTCTATCATCGAAATCATCATGATCGAACGCGCTGCTTGGTTTGGAATCCCCTTTGTCCCGTTTTTGCTGGCGTTCTCCGCGAGCGCGCAACCGCCGATTCGTATCGGGGAGATCAATAGCTACTCCACCGTCCCGGCATTCACCGTTCCCTATCGAAATGGCTGGCAACTGGCGGTGGAGGAGATCAACGCCGCCGGCGGGTTAATCGGAGGAAGAAAGATCGAAGTGCTCTCCAGGGACGATGCAGGCAAACCCGATGATGCCAGCCGCCATGCCAGTGAGTTACTGACCAACCAAAAGGTGGAAATCCTCACCGGAACCTTTCTATCCAACGTGGGGCTTGCGGTGAGTGATTTCGCCGCGCGCAACAAGATCCTGTTCGTGGCGTCGGAGGCTCTGTCCGATGCCATCGTGTGGGAGAAGGGCAACCGCTATACCTTTCGACTACGGCCCAGCACCTATATGCAAGCCGCGATGTTGGTGGAAGAGGCGGCGAAGCTCCCCGCGAAGAAATGGGCGACCGTCGCACCCAATTATGAGTATGGCCAATCAGCCGTGGCAAGCTTCAGGCAGCTACTCAAAGCCAAGCGTCCCGATGTGGAGTTCATTGCCGAACAGTGGCCGGCACTGGGCAAGCTCGAAGCGGGCGCAACCGTGCAAGCGCTATCCTCGGCGAAACCCGAGGCCATCTTCAACGTCACCTTTGGCGCGGACCTCACCAAGTTCGTGCGCGAGGGAAACTTGCGCGGATTGTTTGAGGGTCGCAGCGTGGTCAGCATGCTCACGGGCGAGCCCGAGTATCTGGATCCGCTGAAGGACGAAACACCGGATGGCTGGATCGTGACCGGCTATCCCTGGGATCAAATCAAATCGGCTGTCCATCAGAAGTTCGTCGACGCCTACCGCAAGCGCTTCAACGACACGCCGCGCTTGGGCTCGGTGGTGGGCTACACCACCATGATGTCCATCGCCGCGGCCGTCAAGAAAGCCAAAAGCACCGGCACCGAGAAGTTGATCAAGGCATTCCGCGGCTTGCATGTTGACGGAGTCTTCGGTCCCATAACTTTCCGTACCGTTGATCATCAATCGACATTCGGAGGGTTCGTCGGGCGCTTGAAGTTGGAAGGCAACAGGGGGGTGATGGTGGATTGGCGGTATGCGGATGGAAAGGATTACTTGCCCAGTGATGGCGTGGTTAAGAGGCGGCGGCCTATGGAGGCGCAAAGATAGTCGGAGGATGAGTACAACCCATCCAATTCAAGAGGTCTATCTCAGTTGCCTTTCTTCTTGATCTCTCCAAA
>JBKKAO010000475.1:0-2779 GCA_046714645.1 Burkholderiales bacterium
GATCCACGTCAAGCTCGCCGGTGACTTTAAGGTAATCCGCCGTCCAGGCATTGCCCATCGAGTTGAACAGATTGACGCCACCGCCCCCGGCGATCGCGATCAATGGATCCGCCTCGGCCGCCTCGCGGATTGACTTCATCGGCTTGAGGTGTATTCGGGCAAGGGTGCCGACGATTTCAAGGTGACTGAGCTCCTCGGTTCCGATGTCCATCAAGAGATCTTTTCGAGCGGCGTCCTCACAATTGATACCTTGAACCGAGTACTGCATGGCGGCAGCAAGTTCGCCGTTGGCGCCGCCAAACTGTTCGAGCAGCATGTTCCCGAAACGCGGATCGGGCTCATCCACGCGAACCGTATACATGAGCTTCTTATGAGCTTCTTTACGTGATGGTACATATGGTCACCGGTGGGCAGGGAGTGGAACCGCGGCCGGCATGCAAACCGGACGTCTTCGTAATTCGTTGCGGTAACAGGCGTTCCAGCGCGATAATTTTTTATTCGGGTCGGGGTACTTGGCAGAGGGAGGGATTCAAACGCGCCGGGCGCTTGAGTTGCGCGGACGAACCGGGTTGTCTCTGGCTTCAACCCGCGAGTTTCGCAAGAAGGTCGAAAAGCCATCACAGCACCGCGGATCGATGCAAATGGAATTGCCGCTCAACTCCGCGCCAGCCTAACTACGGCTGCGGACTGGTCGTCGGGAGGTGGCGGAGCTGAGGCCCTCTTGGCCTGCCCGACCAAGCAGTCCCGGACGCCGTCCAAAGAAGTCTCAATCGCGTCGGCATTTGACGCTTGGCGCAACTGCTCTGTGTCTTGGGTCAGACCATAATTTCCCAGAAGCGCGATGAGAATGAACGCTTGTGGGACCTTTCGCCTTAGCCGCCGGACAGCATAACCGATCTGAGCAGCGGAAGCGCTTTCAATATAGCACACGCAAATCGCGGAAACGTCCTTGGTGTCCAGTGTGAAGATGCGCGACACCGACAACGACTCGGCCTGCTCGGCGCGCACGCCGAAGCCCCGTTTTTGCAAAACCTGCGCGACAATCAGCGCAACAGCTTCATCGAGTTGCCCCACTCCCGGGATGCATAAAACACGCTCCTCCCTCCACTCCGCCGAAAGAGAGTTTGCTGCGTCGAGACTCGGCTCTGTTTCCGCCTTGGTAAGCTGCGAGAGGTTGGATATCTCGTCAACGGGCGCTTTCGCAGGGGACTTTATGTCCTCGTGAGAGTTCAAATCATCGATGACCTCAGCCACCGTCTCCTTGATGCGAATGGCGCGATCTTCCTCAAGTACGCCCTTGCGCGCATCCGTTCCGGCAAGTCGAATCCCTTCCAGGAGGACATTGTCGTAATATTCGATCAAGGACTTTTCCTTTAAGAACTTTTGCGCTTGATCAATCGCTTCGACTGGATCTCCGGCCAACAAACGTTGATATACAAGTTGAGACGGATTGAGCGCCGGCTCATTACCCAAAAGGACCTCCAGAAACTCCAGCCGGTCAACATGTCGCCCGAGAACAACCAGGCAGACCGTCAGCGGGGTCGCTAGTACCAAGCCGATGGGTCCCCAAAGCCAGGTCCAAAATGTTGCGGATACGACGATGGCGACGGGCGACAGTCCACTGCTATGCCCATAGAGCATCGGTTCGACGACATGTCCCGCGAGCGGTTCAACGATCAAGAACAGGGCGGCGGTCCATAAGACCATGCTCCATCCCTCGCCGACCGCTGCCGCAACGATAAGCGGAAGGATGGCAGCGATTACCGCGCCGATGTAGGGCACGAATCTAAGCGCCATCGCGAGAATACCCCAGAGCGGTGCACTGGGCACTCCGATCAGCCACAATCCAAGGCCGATGACGACTCCAAAGCCGGCGTTGAGTGCAAGTTGGGCCAACAGTAGTCGGCTCAGACGATAACCAGCCTCGTCGATCGCCAATGTCGTTTTCTGAAGATCGTGAGCACCAGCCAACCTTATCAACCGGTTTCTAAGGTCCTCGCGTTGGAGCAGGATGAAGATGACGAAAATGACAACAATTCCGGTCATCGCCAGTGGACTTACGAGGGGCGTTATCAAAGCTACGAACGTTTGCAATGCGCTTGCTTCAGGCTGCCGAACTTCTACCGGGATGGGTTTGCTTGTCAGGCTGGGAAGTCTGGCATTGGAACCGGGCACACCCGGTTTTGGGGTCTCAATTTCTTTGCTTAGATCTTGCAGCACCTCTGATGCGCGCTCCAGGGTACCAGACCCCCCCGCTACGCCGCGCACACTCTTGATTTTGTCGCTCAAAGTCGATCGATAAGAAGGAAGATCGGTGGCTAGCTGGTTTACTTGTGCAACAAGCAAGCTGCCCAATGCGAATATGAGGCCGAAGGCGATCGCTACGACGGCAACAACGGAAAGACTCGGTGGTATATACCAGCTTTGAAACAGTCTAACGACCGGAGAGAGCACGAAACTTAGGAGGACAGCTAGCGCGATCGGAATCAGCACCTCGCGAGCCAGGTAGAGAAATGTGGCAATGAGAGCGATAAAGAAGACCGTTGTAACGGCACCGCTGGGTCCCACCGGGATTGGAGCTCTGAATGATTTCAAAGAAGGCACCATTCCGTCCTCGATAGTCATCTTGCGGAAAAGGTATGGCGCGAGCCTCGAGCCGGCGGCGGATTAATGCCGTCCGGGCGAGCGCACCGCTACACCAACGCGTGGGCGCGTAGTTGGTTCAGAAAAGAACGATTGCTACATGTCCAAAGAAGTGGACGCATTCATGGGGATAGTC
>JBKKAO010000476.1:0-2545 GCA_046714645.1 Burkholderiales bacterium
GCGGCAAGGTGCGCGATCTTTATGAGATTGACAGCGAGCGGCTGCTGGTCATCCAGACCGACCGCTTGTCTGCCTTCGATGTGATCCTGCCCACACCCATTCCTGGCAAAGGCGAGGTGCTGACGACGGTATCCATTTTCTGGTTCAAGAAGCTCGCCCATATCATTCCCAATCATTATCTCGAAACGCCGCCGGAATCCGTCGTGGCACCCCACGAACGCAATCAAGTCGCCGGGCGTGCCATGGTGGTGAAGCGCTTCACGCCGCTGCCCATTGAGGCCATCGTGCGAGGCTATGTGGCGGGTTCGGGTTGGAAGGACTATCAGAAGACGGGGACGATCTGCGGAATCGCGTTACCGGAGAATCTGCGTGAAGCGGACAAGTTGCCCGCCGCCATCTTCACGCCATCCACCAAAGCGCCAAAGGGATCGCACGATGAGAGTATCTCTTTTGATGAAGCGCAGCGCTTGCTAGGCAAGGAACGGGCGGCGATGGTGCGTGAGAAAACCATTGCCTTGTATACGGAAGCCGCGGCCTACGCCGCCACCCGCGGCATCATCATCGCGGATACGAAGTTCGAATTCGGCACCGACGCCTCGGGGAAACTGCACTTGATCGACGAAGCCCTCACACCGGATTCCTCACGCTTTTGGCCCATGGATAGTTACAAACCTGGGAGCAGTCCGCCTAGTTTCGACAAACAATTTGTACGCGATTGGCTCGAGACGCAAAATTGGAACAAACAAGCCCCGGCCCCCGCGCTTCCCGAGGACGTGTTGAAGCGCACCGCGGAGAAGTACGCCGAGGCCGTGACGCGATTGATCGGTTAAGCCCGTGAAATCGCCCAATCAGTTTCATCTTCTGGCGGAGCGGCGCTTTGCGCCGTTCTACCTGGTGCAGCTGACCGGCGCCTTCAACGACAATCTCTATAAGAATGTTCTGGTCCTGCTGGTGACTTATCAAGCAGCCTCCTATTCCACCCTAGATCCCAATGTCCTGACCAACCTCGCGGCGGGATTGTTCATCTTGCCCTTCGTGTTGTTCTCCGCCACGGCAGGGCAGTTGGCCGATCGCTACGACAAGGCGACCTTGATCCGAGTCATCAAACTGGCCGAAGTATTCATCATGGCGATCGCTGGTTTTGGGTTGGCCATGAAGAGCCTTCCGCTTCTGCTCGCGGCCCTATTTCTCATGGGGACGCACTCCGCCTTCTTCGGGCCGGTGAAATATTCCATCTTGCCCCGGGTCCTGACGGACGACGAACTCACCGGTGGAAACGGCTTGGTGGAGTCCAGTACCTTTGCCGCCATCCTGGCGGGCACCCTCGTCGCGGGCCTATTGGTGGCGGCTTCGGCCGAGGTCATGACATTGAGTGTTGCGCTGGGGGCGGTGGCGCTGGCTGGGTTTGTCTGTAGCCTTTTCGTTCCCGCTACCGGTATCGCCGATCCGAGCTTGCGGATTCGCTTCAACTGGTTCTCCGCGACTGTGGAAGCGCTGCGCTTCGCGGCGCAGAAGCGTTCGGTGTTCCGGTCCTTGCTGGGTATTTCCTGGTTCTGGTTCTTCGGCGCGCTCTTGCTCTCCCAGTTTCCCAATTATGGGAAAAGTGTGCTCGGGGGCAACGAGCATGTGGTGAGCTTGCTGTTGACGGTGTTCTCGGTGGGCGTGGCCACCGGCTCGTTGCTGTGCGAGCG
Source organism: Burkholderiales bacterium (assembly GCA_046714645.1). GTDB lineage: Bacteria > Pseudomonadota > Gammaproteobacteria > Burkholderiales > SHXO01 > SHXO01. The sequence continues at coordinate 1,692 of JBKKAO010000476.1, forward strand.
CTTGTCCGCGGGCCGCATCGAGATTGGCCTCGTTCCCTTCGGCTCCATCGGGATCACCGCCTTCGCCGCGGACCTGTACTTCGCCACGCCCGAGGTCACCGGTTCCATGCGTCCCCTCATGGAGTTCGTGCAAAGCCCAGGCAGCGCACGAGTGCTGATCGATCTGTTCATGCTGGGGCTGTTCGGCGGGTTTTACATCGTGCCCCTCTACGCCTTCATCCAAACGCGCTCGGAGCGCACCCACACCTCGCGCATCGTGGCCGCCAACAACATCTTGAATGCCTTGTTCATGGTGGCCGCGGCTGGGATGGCCGCGGGTCTGCTCTCGGCCGGGCTGACGATTCCGCATTTAATACTAACCTGCGCGCTGCTCAATGCCGTGGTGGCGGTGTATATTTACATCTTGGTGCCGGAGTATATGTGGCGCTTTGTCGACTGGATGCTGGTGCACACCATCTTTCGGCTGAAGAAGTCCGGCCTCGAAAATATTCCGGAAGAAGGCGCGGCGTTGTTGGTATGCAATCACGTGTCTTTCGTCGATGCCCTGGTGTTGGCCGCTGCCGTGCACCGGCCCGTGCGTTTCGTGATGAATCATCAAATCTTCAAGGTGCCGGTGCTGAATTTCTTGTTTCGAGCCGCCAAGGTGATTCCTATCGCTCCAGCCAAGACCAATGCGGCGTTACTAGAGCGCGCCTTCGATGAGATCGACCGCGCGCTGGCCGAGGGCGAGTTGGTCTGTATTTTTCCGGAAGGAAGGCTCACGACCGATGGTGAGGTGGGAGAGTTTCGCCCTGGCGTGGCGCGCATTCTGGAAAGGCGAGCGGTCCCGGTACTGCCCATGGCGCTGTCGGGCC
>JBKKAO010000477.1:0-2661 GCA_046714645.1 Burkholderiales bacterium
AAACGGGCCAGTCTTGATCATAGAGATTGAGGTTCGGCGTGATATGCGTCAGATCAAGGTTTCCTTCCCAATACGCATCGACCGTGCCCACGTCGCGCCAATAGGGTAGCCATTGTTCACTCCCACACACTCTCCTGAAAACGATGGGCATACCCTGATACCAATTCTCCTGCACGCGCTGCGAGGCAGGAAGCAAATCGATGAACTCCTTCATGCGGCCGTCCATAAAGGGTACCGCCGGTTTCGCGCGCCAGTCGGTGAGTTGCTTCAGCCGGCTACCACGCCCGCCTGCGAGAATCAAAGCGTAGGTGTTCTTAGTGAGAACGCTGACAAAGCGAACGTCAGGTTCGGCGGAAGGCGAAGTAGCAGCGCTTGGGTCCATGGTCAGGGTTTCGGTAGGTGGCGAGCACAGTACCTTGCAGGTGTGTATTTCTCCGTGAAGCGGCAGACAATCAAAAATTTAAGAGATTTTGGAGGGTGAGTTTTCTATAATGCTCGTTTGGCTCATGGTTTCCTGACTGCCATCCTGATCGTGGGCTTAACCTTATCTAGCATCTTGAACCGAACACTCCCTACAAAAGACAGGCTCCGCGGACCCGCGCGCGTACCGCCGAGATAATGAAGAACTCATCCCTTACGCTCTCCAACCCCCGGCTTCTCGATGCGCTTTTGAGCGCCCGGTTGCACGATCCCTATGAGTACTTGGGGCCCCATGGCGTTGCGGGAGGCTGGACGGTGCGTATCTTCAATCCGTACGCGCAAGAGTGCTGGCTTCGCTTACCAGAGGGTATCGCGCGCGCCAAACAAGTCCACCCCGGCGGGCTATTCGAATGGCGTGGCGAGCAACCCCCATCCCACCCCTATCGTATCGGATTCAAGGAGGGAGCGGGTACGCGGGAAACCCATGACCCCTATGCCTTCCCCCCCCGCCTCTCGGGACACGACCTGCACCTTTTCAACGAGGGGCACTTACGCCAGGCCTACCGAACCTTGGGCGCCCAGGTCGAAGTGCGTGATATCGAGGCCATCGAGCTCTTACGGGAACTCAACGTGATGGTGCACGAGGAGTTCCCGGGCGCGCTCACGATTGCGGAGGAGTCCACCGACTGGCCCATGGTGTCACGCCCGGCCTATGTGGGTGGATTGGGCTTTTCCATGAAGTGGAACATGGGCTGGATGAACGACACGCTCGCCTATTTCAAGCTCGACCCCATCTACCGGCGCTACCACCACAACCAGCTCACCTTTGGCCAGCTCTACGCCTACAGCGAAAACTTCCTCCTGCCCATCTCCCACGATGAAGTGGTCCATGGCAAGGGTTCCCTCATCAGCAAAATGCGCGGCGACACCTGGCAGCAGTTCGCTCACGTACGCTTGCTGCTCACCTCGCAGTGCGCCGCCCCAGGCAAGAAACTCAATTTCATGGGCAACGAACTCGCTCAAGAACAGCTAGGGGTGCGTTGGCATCAAGGTGTGCAAGACTTGGCGAGGGATCTCAATCATCTCTACCGCGGCAAGACGGCGCTACACGACTTGGACTTCGAGCAAAGCGGTTTCGAATGGATCGATTGTCAGAACGCCGATCATTCCACGCTATGTTTTATCCGCCGCGCCCGCAACGGCTCGGTCATCGTGGTCGTGCTCAATCACACACCCGTCCCGCGCTACGACTACCGCATCGGATTGCCCCAGAGCGGAAGCTACCGGGAGATCTTCAACAGCGATTCTCACTACTACTGCGGCGCCAACACCGGCAATGCCGGAGTCATCCACACCCAGCCCTTGCCCTGGATGGGCCAATCCCATTCTGCCGCCATTACCTTGCCGCCCTTGGCCGGCATTTTTCTTGAACCTGAAACCTCATGATCCCATCCGTCCACGACAAACTTAGCGTTCTTTTCGTCACCTCCGAGGTGGCACCTCTCATCAAAACCGGCGGCCTGGCCGATGTGAGCGCCTCTCTTCCGGTGGCGCTCATGCATTCCGGTGTGGACATTCGCGTGTTAGTGCCAGGCTACCCGGCGGTCATCGAAGGCATCAAATCGAAGGGACGGCTGACCTCCTTTCCTTCCATCGGCGAATTGCCCCAGTGCCAGCTACTGGCTGGAAAGCTGCCCAATGGCGTGCCGGCGCTGATCGTCGATAGCACGCTCTTCAACCGCCCGGGCGGTCCCTATAACGACGCCAATAGTAAGGATTGGCCAGACAATGATCTGCGTTTCGGGTTGCTGTCCTATCTTGGCGCGGTGCTATCGAGCAGCGCTTCGCCTATCGCCTGGCGGCCTAAGGTCGTGCATTGCAACGATTGGCAGTCGGGATTGACACCGGCTTATCTACAGTTCATCCCGGGCGAGAAGGCGCAAAGCGTCATGACCATCCACAACCTTGCCTATCAAGGTATCTTCCCGCCCTCGGCCGTTAGCCGCTTAGGTCTGCCGCCCTCCTGCTTCCAGCCCGACGGCGTGGAGTACTACGGCAATATGTCCTTCCTCAAGGCCGGGTTGCAGTACGCCGGGCGCATCACCACGGTGAGTCCCAGCTACGCGCGGGAGATCCAGCAGGAAGAATTGGGATTCGGCATGCAAGGATTGCTGCAGCGTCGCAGCAACCTCATCACCGGCATTTTGAACGGTATCGACACGGATGCCTGGGACCCCGAGG
>JBKKAO010000478.1:0-3600 GCA_046714645.1 Burkholderiales bacterium
GGTGGACACCGAGGCGAGATAGTGGCCCGCATCGAGCAGCAGGGCGAACACGGTGCGCGCGCTGCGATCCACGTACTGGGGCGCGTGCAGCACCTCCAGGATTGCCTGCCGCTCTGGCGCGGGCAGCGCCAAGGGCGAGCGCTTGCGCGGCAGCTGTGGCCAGAGCATCTGCATGGGTTGTCGGGCGCGATAAAACGTCGCCCGAGCCACACCCAGCGCCAGGCAGGCGCCCAGGATGCCAATCAACGGGGCGAGTTCCATAGCGGTGGACATGGCTACGCCTCCTCGGCCTTGAGCAAGCCCAGCAGATCGCAAAGTTTTTTTTGGGCCTCGATGATTTGCTCGGCATGCTCGAGCTTCTGGCGCAGCCGTGCAACATCGCGCCCCAACATCTCGATCTTGCGTGCCTCAGCCTTGGCGGCATTGGGCTTGGGCCCGCGCCGCTTGGCCCGAAGTGCCGCCTCGTCATGCGCTTCGATCTCCCGGCGCCAGTGGGTGAGGTGCCAGCTGTACAACCCTTCTCGGCGAAGCAACGCACCGATCTCGCCGGACGCTTGGCAGGCCGCCGCCGCGCGCAGGATGCGCCGCTTGTATCCCGCGGAGAAGCGCCGGCGTTTCGCCAGCGCAGCCACCTCTGGATCGGGCAGGTTACCCGCCGGCTCGGAGGGCGCCTCTTCAGTCGCTCTACGGGCTCCTTGCGAGGCGCCCTCCGAGCCATCCATCGCGACGACTTCCAACAAAGTCTGCTTCTCCTGGTCCATGATTTCTACCTTCCCTTCTACAATAAACTCACAAAAGAAGGTGTCTCACGTCATTCTGACACGGGGGGTACTTCTATATTCGCGACGAGCGCTTAGGACCCATCATCGCGATGCGCGTGCGCTCGTTCTTTCCTTTTCAAGATACCTACTACCTCAATGGTCACCGGTTCATCGAGTGGAACCATAAAGGTGTCAGGAACCGTTGTTATTGGTTCCTGACACCTTTTACCTTGGCTCGAGATCGAAGTTGGTGCACTACCGATCGAACGCCGTGACGCTCCTGCAGGAAAGATTCTCAGGGCGTGGATCGATGATAAGGTCCTCCCTTGCCTTCGAGGGGAGAATCCTTCCCGTAGATACCGCAGTGGCGCTTCGATGTGCCTGGCTGCATGTCCCCAACCCTCGGTCGGAGCGCGATGCCTTGATCGCCGCTACGGCAATCGTCCATCAACTCACTCTTGTGACACGCAACGTCGCCGACTTTCAACCAATGGGGGTGGACCTTCTCAACCCCTGGCAATGAATCGATTCGATGGAGAACGGCTCAATTGATTGTTCTCAGTCATTCCGGTTGTGAAAGGGCGCGACTTGCGGGGTCCAGACGCCAGACGATCCGATTTTTGGCCTCGGCCGCCAGCCCGTGCAGACCCGGCTGTCCGATGCCTCAGCCCATCACGATCAGTATCTCTACGACGCAGAGTGGCCGAGATTGAAACGCCCAGCCTTCCAGGAACCATGGTAGATTACAGTGCGATCTCTGCTCGCTTCCAAGGACACCCATGAAAGAGTACAGCGTAGTTGTTGAGCGTGACGCCGACGGTAACTATGTTGCTTCTGTGCCCGCGATAGTGGGATGCCATACCCAGGCTCATTCCTTAGACGAGCTGATGAACCGGGTGCGAGAGGCCATTGCTGTGTGCTTGGAAGAAGATGCCGAGACGACAGAGCTTGAGTTCGTTGGCGTCCAACGAGTGACCGTCTCTGCATGAGTCGTCTAGCGATTACGGGTAAAGACCTCCTTGCTGCATTGAGCAAAATCGGATTTCAAGTTGTACGCGTCAAGGGCAGTCATCATCGGCTCCGGCACACGGATGGGCGCGTGAGCGTCGTTCCGGTGCATGCCGGCGAGACTATCGGTCCGGGACTTCTGTCCAAAATCCTGCGCGACTGCAACTTGTCCCGCGAGGAGTTAATCGCGTTGCTTTGAAAACGAAGTTCCAGTGTCCGACATCAGCGCATTCGGCGGCCACTCCCTCGGCTGAAACTTTTCATCCACGACGAGATGCTTTGTGCCCGGCGGCAAGACTTGCAAGGTCTTCAGAAATTCGATCAACGAGTCCTGCTGGTATTCAGTTAAGGCTTGAAACGCCCGGCGTTCGGCGAGCGCTTCGCCGTGATGGGCCAGTACAGCTTGGCGCATGGTTGTGAACAAGCCATGGTGAAAGTACGGGGGTTCATTGGCGGCGCCCCATAGGCGCTTAGTGAGGAATCTGCGATTGCCCTTCTTGAACTTAGGCGACCAGACAAAGAAGTTCATATCGAGCGCCTCTGCCTCGTCCGGCTCATCGGGGTCGGTAATGTCGTGCAACTTCAAGTCCGTATAGGCAGGGACGATCAGCACATTGAGATCCGGTAGCAAGGGCGTCAAGCGCGGTTGTGGCAAATCCTGGCTGGTCAGGTCCATCCCGACGTTCGCGACTTCGCCCTGGCGCAGATTGGTGGCAGGATTGTACGGATTCGGCTCTATGTAAGTCCATCCTTTGTTGGTGAGAGGGAGCGCCGGAATATGGCAGCGTCCGCACCCCACCAGCGTGAAGACTTTCTCGCCCTCCACCACAGCCTTTTCGATTTTCGGGATCGCGCGGGATGACTCGGCCGGGCACCTGCAACGCGGCTTGATACAACGACACCGCCGTCACATCGGCGCGAGTCATCTCGTTGGGTATTCCATCACCGTCCAGATCCGTATCCACGCCAAATCGTTCGGTCGTCTGGATTCCGTGGTGATGATTGAAAGCGTTGTTGGAGAACTCTCGTAGCGACACGACATTCCCCGCCTGATGCCATGGCCGCACGATCAAGCTCGGACGGTCCGCGGGCGTGGGAGCTATGAGGCTCAGGCGCGAAAGGCCTTCTACCTTGCTCGAATCCCATATGGCATCAGCGCGCCGCGTGAGCTTACCGAAGTAAATTCCCTTCGCCCACAAGCCGCCTGTTTGGCCAAGTTCGATTCCGTCTCGTATGGCCTGCAATTCAGCGGTCATCTGGCGCGCCAGCATCTCGATGTAGCCCGCGCCAAACATCCCGGTAGTGGCGCGAAAGTTCCCAACGGTTTGCAACGAGATCGGTTTTCCGTTCTCGTCGAGCGTTCCGCGCGTGGGGACTTTATCTTCTGGATCGAAGGTGGCGAAATCGAAACGATGGCCCAATACGAAAACGTTGGTTACGAAATCACCGCCACCTCCAGAGATTCCGTAGGGCATGTTGTGACAGCCTGCGCAGGAATTCGCATCAGGCGCGGAGACGCGATTAAACGCACGATTTCCGACCAGCGGGGCGGAGGGGTCGGTGAGCTGCTTGCCGGTTCCTTTTGAAAGTGGACGGCCTGCGCCATCCTGATCGGTCCAATTCGCTCCGAATAGACGACTACCGAATTTGAGGAGCGAAGTAATGGATAGCTTCGTCTCTTCATTGTCTTCCACGTGCTGAGGGACCGCCTTCTCGCGACCGATCGACTTGGCATTTTGGGAGAGTTCGTTGGCCGAACAAGTCAGCGAGACAATCCCGCAAAAGGCCAGTGCCCACGCGCAGCCCATACTTGATCTAAGGAAGTTCAGAT
>JBKKAO010000479.1:0-4583 GCA_046714645.1 Burkholderiales bacterium
CTCCAATTGCGGGTAGCCGGCCTGGGCCGCGGCCGGCACATCCGGCAGAACGGGTAATTGCTTCCGGCTCGTCACCAACAAAGCCTTCAATTTTCCAGCTTTGACGTGCTGGGTACAGGTGACGGGGAAGTCGAAGCCCATCTGAGTTTCGTTCGCCAGCACGGATACGAGCGCAGGTGCGGCCGCCTTGTATGGCACATGCAGGATGTTTACCCCGGCTGTCAGCTTGAAGAGTTCCCCCATCACGTGCATCGACGCCGCCGGGCCGTTTGACGCATAGTTGAGTTGGCCAGGCTTGCTCCTCGCCATTGCGATGAGATCTTGAACGCTCGTCACTCCGAGCGAAGGGTGAACTAGGAGGACCTTGGGTACGCGGCCATAGTGCGCAATGGGCTCGAAATCTTTCATCGGATCGTACGGTAGATTGGTCATCAAGGCGGGCGCCGCCGACAGCCCGGAAAAACTCCCCCAAGTGAGGATGTAACCGTCGGGAGCCGCTTTCGCGCCCATCGCCGTTCCGATGGTGTTGCTCGCGCCCGGCCGGTTGTCGATGATGATAGGCTGGCCAAGGGCCTTGGATAAATGCGGAGCCAGCCGCCGCACTTCCACATCTACGATACCGCCGGCCGAAGCTGGGACAATGATCTTGACGGGGCGGCCGGGGTAGGCTTGCGCGAATGAGAATGGAAGGTGCCTTAAGGCCAGCGCAGCGGCGCCAGCCTGCAACATCGTTCGGCGATACTTGTTCATCTAATCTCCTAGACGATCAGAACAACTGGTAACGCACGCCCCCCGCAAAGATCTATGCTACTCCTCGTTCGCGATGCGTAAACTCTCCCCCTTATGCCGTCTTCGCCCTCGCTGAATTCTTCCGCACAAATTCTGTCATCCTCGCAATACCGTTTTTGATGACCTCGTTGGATGCCGCATAACTGAATCGAATGTGCTGGCCCTCGTCCGGCACTCGCGGGCCGAAGTGAATGTCGGCCAAGACGGCGACACCGGCTTCGTACAGCAATCGCGAACGGAACTCTTCCGAATCCTTCACTCCGGTCATGTGGCAGGCTTCGGTCACGTTGGGCCATGCGTAGAACGCACCGCCGGGACTCTGGCAAGTAACTCCGGGTACGGTGTTGAGCAGGCCCACGATCAAGTTACGGCGCTCGAAGAAAATATCGCGCATTTTCTTGGCCTCGGTCTGCGGGCCCTTGAGCGCTTCCACGCCGGCCCACTGGCTAATGTGCGACGCGCAGGATTCGGTATTGGTGACCCAGTTGGTAAAGTAAGGCGCGAGCTTCTTGTTGGCGGCGAAGCCCAAGCGCCAGCCCGTCATGGCCCAAGTCTTGGAACAGCCGTCGGAGATGATGGTGCGCTCTTGCATGCCGGGGAAGGAAGCGATGGAGACGAACTCGCCTTCGTAGATCAAGCGCCCGTAGATTTCATCGGCAAAGACCCACACCTGCGGGTGCTTTCGCAGAATTCCGGCGAGGGCTTCCATATCCTTCTTCGGGATGATGCCGCCCGTGGGGTTCTGCGGTGAATTGAGGATCAGCAGCTTGGTGCGCGGCGTGATCTTGTCCGTCAACTCCTGCGGGTCGAAGCTGAAATTGCGGGCCTCGCGCAGGTGAATGGGAACACCTACCGCGCCGTTGGCCTTGATCTGGGATTCGTAGATGGGGAAGCCGGGGTTGGGATAGATGACTTCATCGCCTGCGCCATAATCCGTTACCGTCAAAACGGTGTAACCGATGAAGGGTTTAGCGCCCGCCGCGACCACCACATCATCAGGTTCGACTTGGATTCCGCGCGTGCGGGTGAAATCCGCCGCGACCGCCTGGCGTAGTTCCAGAATGCCGGCCGAGGGCGTGTAGCCATGCTTACCTTCGCGCACCGCCTTGACCGCCGCGTCTTGAATGTTCACCGGCGTATGAAAATCCGGTTGCCCGATGCAGAAGGAAATGATGTCGCGCCCGTCACGGATAAGTTTGTTCACTTCGGCCAGGACGACGAAGGCGTTTTCGGTGCCGAGGCTTTGCGCGCGGCTGCTAATGTTGGCCATGACGGCTCCGTGGCTTGATGGGAATGCCGGAATTCTAAGGCAATGCACCGCTCAACCATGCGCGTAACAGCGCGTTCACCGCTTTCGGGCGCTCCAGGGTGGAAAGGTGGCCGCAGTCCTCGATGATCTCCATCCGAGCACCGGGAATTCTTCCGGCCATCTCAAGGTGAAACTCCACGGACGTGAGCGCATCCTGGAGCCCGCAAATCAGCAACGTTGGGCACTCGATAGACCGAAGGCCCGGCCGAAAATCCGGCCGCGCGATGATGGCCCGCTGCTGGCGCAAAAAAGCATCCACGCCAACGCGCTCGGCCATCTCGCGTATGACCGTGACAAGGGATTCTTCGCCCACCCGGCTGGGATGAATCAATAGGGGCAGCAGGCGAGTGGTCACGGGGGTGAATCCGCTCTCCGATTGCGCCAGCGCCATCAGCAGGTGGCGGCGTTGAGTTTCCTCCGGCTCATCGGGGCGAGATCGCGTGGCAAGCAAGGCCAGGCGCTGAACGCGGTGCGGGGCCTGCCGCAGGATTTCTTGCGCCACGTACCCACCCATGGAAAGACCCGCCAGGGAGAAGTGCTCGGCGGGAACTTCCGACAGCACTCGCGCCGCCATTCCCGCGATGGATTCATCGCGGGTGAGATCCGCCACCCAGGGCACGCAAACATCCGGCAGCGCTTGCGTCTGCGGCGCAAACAACGCCGCGTCGCACAGCAATCCGGGTAGGAAAACGAGCGTGGGTTTCACCGCGGTAACTGATTCGTCTTGGCGTAGGTTTCTTCCAAATCCATCTCCGAAAGTATCTCGTCCAGATTCTCCACCTCAGCCACTTTTCCTGGTACCCACACACCCTCCATGCCGAAATAGCTCGGTACAGGTGTTTCGGCCTCCGGCGGGGAGGGTTCCTGCGCGATGCCCGCTTGTTTCCACCAATCCGAGTCTGCTGGCGGGACACTCGGGCGCATGGACTCCATACCAGGTAAGGGTTCATGAGGCGCGATGCGCGTAATCACCGAGCGCAACTCGCCGATTTGTTCATAGGCCCCTTCCAGAGCGGCGCGTAACTTTTCAATTTCCCGCACCAAGTCATCGGGGTCTACACTTTCATTGGAGCCTTGGCCTGCACTATTATCCATTCGAGATCTCCGTAGTTTTCGTCACAAGGTACCCGCTACAATGCCAGGCATTACCCCATTGTAGAGAGGATAAGATGACAACCAACACCCTAACCAATACCCAGGTGTTGCTCGCCAGCCGTCCGGAAGGCTGGGTCACGGAAGCGAATTTCAGCATCGTGGAAAAACCGGTCGCGAAACCGGGACACGGTGAGCTGCTGGTAAAAAATCACTACCTCTCTCTCGACCCCTACATGCGCGGACGCATGGGCGAGGGGAAATCCTACGCTAAAAGCGTGGACATCGGCGAGGTCATGGTAGGAGGCACGGTAGGCGCAGTCGTCGAGAGCCAGAATGCCCGTTTCAAAGTGGGGGACTTCGTGGTCGGAAATTTAGGTTGGCAAACCTACGGGATCACCGATGGCGCGGGACTCGTCAAGATCGACGGCGGCAAGATTCCGCTATCGGCCTACCTTGGGGTCGTGGGCATGCCGGGGGTGACCGCCTGGACTGGGCTGTTCGAGCACTGCCAGCCGCACGCCGGAGAAACCGTCGTGGTGTCCGCCGCCTCGGGCGCCGTCGGAAGTGTGGTGGGCCAACTCGCGAAACTGCAAGGTTGCCGGGCAGTCGGTATCGCTGGCGGCAAGGACAAGTGCGATTATGTGGTGAAAGAACTCGGCTTCGATGCCAGCGTGGACTACAAGGCGGGAAAACTCTATGAAGATCTCAAGGCCGCCGTACCCAAGGGCATCGATTGCTATTTCGAGAACGTGGGCGGCGTGGTGATGGACACCGTGTTTCGCCTGCTCAATCCCTTCTCGCGTGTGGCCCTGTGCGGACTCATCTCCGACTATAACTCGACCGATCCCTACGGCATGAAGATGATTCGCTCCATCCTGGTCAACAGAGTCAGCATGCGGGGCTTCATCGTCAGTGACCGCATGGATCTCTACGTCAAAGGCCGGCAAGAACTGATCGATTGGGTGGCGGCGGGCAAGCTCAAATATCGCGAGACCGTCGCGCAAGGATTGCACAACGCGCCCAAGGCTTTCATTGGGTTGCTCAAAGGGGAGAACTTTGGCAAGCAGGTGGTGAAGTTGGTCTAACCCAGTGTTCTCCTTCTGTGGAATGGACCTGTCCAATGTGAACCTTGCCGACCTCGTGACTGGACTCTGCCGGCTGGCAACAAGCCGCTGGAGGCAATCCTCCCTTCGATGCGCACTGAGTGGTTCGGGTCGGGATGTTTCAACTTGAGTTAACCGTGAAAGGGCCTTTATGACCATCACCATCACCATCAACGCCAAGGAACTGCGTGCCTCACTGCCCAAGCTGGTCGAGCGAGTTCGGAAGGGTGCGCGCTTTACCGTACTCTACCGAAGCCATCCCGCATTTCAGATCATACCCATTGACG
>JBKKAO010000480.1:0-3562 GCA_046714645.1 Burkholderiales bacterium
ATCTACCTCAATGTGCGCTTCTTTGTCCGTTTTGGCGATACGACAGGGTAGCGTCCCCTTTATTCCGCTCCGCTTGCGCCAGTCCCCTGGATGGCCATGGTAGGCGGCACGGGTAACATGCCCTCACGGAAGTTTGATTACCGCACCGAGGCCAGCCTGATCAAAGCGCTCCTTAAACCGAGCGAGGAACACCGCGAACCCGAGCTCGCTGGTGCAATGGCCGGGAGCTACCCGCTCAATTTGCAAGGCGTCGTGAAGCACGGTAGCCACGCGTTGTACTTCCTCTTCGGAGGTGAGGACGAGGTGAAAGCCTCCTGCGACCGTATACAGTCGAGAATCAATCTTCGCGGCATCCGTGAGAATATTGACAACGCCCGGATGCGAGCAGCCGACCAGAACGGCGAGTCCTTTTTGCGTGCGAACGGCCAGGGAAAGCTCGTTCATCTCTAGCGTACCGGGCTTCTGAGAGCGGTTGGTAAGAACATAGAAGCCAGGAAAGATCTCTGTTGTCTGAGTCACAATCTCGAAATTGGCTTTCTCCCACGGTGTCCCGGAGACCCAGCGCTCGGGCTGCTTGCCTTCGTAGTAGCGCAGATTGGGAGGAAGGCCTGGATAGCGCTTCAGGAACCCCTCGTGGAAACGGCTCTTGAAGAAGGAACCTTCCTGAGGCACGTAGATCGTGACGCTTGGGTTGATGGTTAGGAGGTGCGTGAGCCCGCTTGTATGATCACCGTGACGATGTGAGATGACCACAGCATCTAGGCGTGTGAGATCGATGCCGAGCTGCTCAATGTTGTGCGCGAAGATTTTCGCGTCGTTGCCGGTGTCAAATAGTATGCGTTTGCCTTCGTATTCCACCAACGCGGAAAACCCCCAGTCCTTCTGCAACATGGACGGCGGCCCGAACGCGTCGTAGATAACTGTAATACGTCCGGTATCCTGCGCACGTGTTGGCGCCGCCAGGACGAGAAACATTGCCGCGGCGACTAGCCACTGCGGAGCGATACGGTCCATGATTTTTCTCCTTATGTTGCTACAACCATGACCATACTAGCACTGGCGCAAATCCAGCAGTGACGCCTACCGCCGGGGCTCAGGCGCCCGCAACAGCAAGCGAAGCGCCGCTTGTTGCGCGTCGCCTGCAGCCCCTTTTTGGGCGGTTGATTGGCTGTGTTACTCAGGTAGCACACCGGAGTACGTTACGATCTTCCTCCAGCGGATAAGCTCAGACTGTATGGCAGCTGCAAATTCTTTCGGTGTGCTTGGGACCGACTCGCTACCAAAGTTCTCAATCCATGCGACGAACTCTTTGGAGCGAAGTACAGCGGTGATTTCCGCGTGGAGTGTATTGATAACGTCGACAGGAGTGCCAGCTGGTGCCAGATAGCCAGTCCAGCCAGTAACATGGAATTCCGGGAGACCGACTTCTGCGGCGGTTGGCACATCTGGCAGAGCGGGTTTCCGCTTGGAGCCCGCGACAAGTAACGGATGCACTTTCCCAGATTTCAGAGCAGGTATTGCGACAGCCGAGAACTCGATGTCGACATCTATGACGCCACCCATAAGGTCTGTGATGACTTGCGATTGACTCTTGTATGCGACGTGCGTCATCGTGATCCCAGCAAGTCGGCTGAACAGCTCGGCTGCGAGGTGCTGAACAGAACCATTGCCCGGCGAGCCGTAGTTGAGTTGGCCCGGTCTGGCCTTAGCGTACGCGATGAAGTCCGAGATATTGCGCGGCGGGATCCTTGAGCTTACGAGAAGGATAGGAGTCCCCCGGGTCGCCATGGTAATGGGTGTGAAGTCTTTAACTGAGTCAAAGGGCAAGGTCTTGTGCAGAGCCGGATTTATGCATAACGTGGAGCTATTTCCGAGCAACAGTGTGTAGCCATCCGGTTTCGCCCTTGCCGCTAGGTCCGCGGCAATGATTCCCAGCGCCCCAGGTCGGTTGTCGACGATGAATGGTTGTCCCAGAGATCGACTGAGCTGATCCCCCATCCTTCGCGCGATGACGTCCGTAGCTCCTCCGGGGGCGGTAGGCACAATGACCCGAATCGGGCGACTCGGGTATGTCCCTGCCTCGACCGGCCCGATGCCGCAAGCAAACCAGAATTGACTCGCGGCAAGGAAAAGCGCCTGCAGAGTGCGCAGCATCTGGCGTCTCCCTCCTCTAGCCTGTGGCCTCATGCGGTGCCGCCCAACATGTAATCAACGGAAAACGTCCGTGTTATAACACGGCGATGTTCCGTCTATCACGCAATCCCTAGCGCTGTGTTGCATCGCAGAAATCCTTCCTTCGAACACGCAGACTACTACTCCATCAATAGGTTGCCAAGCGCCTGTTCGCCAACGTGAGTGGGAGAGTACATTTCGGCGCGCATGATAGATGGACAGTTTCCGTATTTGCTCCTGCATGCGGCGGCGCGGGACTGGTTGACGACGGGCATTCTGGTGGACAATGCCGTTCTCGTCAGCAGAACGAATGACATCCACACGAACAAGGAGGCGAAATGAGGTTAAAGGACAAGGTGGCGATCATCACTGGAGCGGCCCACGGTATGGGCGAGAGCATGGCACGATTGTTTTGCCGGGAGGGGGCGACGGTGGTTATCGCCGATGTTCTCGAAGCAGAAGGCCAGAAGGTGGCCGCGGATATCGTGGCCGCGGGCGGACATTGTGCCTTCATCCGGCTGGACATATCCGATGAGAAGCAATGGAAGGATGTCATGCAAACCACCGTCGCGCGTCATGGCCGCCTCGACATTCTGGTAAACAACGCGGGCATCAGCGGAGCGCTTGCGGACCGGCTTAGTACCGAGCATTTCGACCGCCTGATGACGGTGAACGCGCGCGGTACTTTCCTCGGTGTGAAGACGGCTATTCCGGAGATGAAGAAGGCAGGCGGTGGTTCCATCGTCAACGTTTCGTCGATCTCCGGGCTCATTGGCCAGCCCTACGTGCACATGGGCTACAACGCGGCGAAGGCCGCCATTCATCTCATCACCAAATCCACGGCCGTGCAATTTGGAATGGACGGCATTCGCTGCAACTCCGTGCATCCGGGGATCATGCCGCCGATGAAAACCTCGGTCACCTCCGCGGATCCATCGCTGCGGGAGAAACTTATCGCGACCATTCCCTTGGGCCGTGCCGGACGCACCGATGAAGTTGCGCCCGCCGTGTTGTTTCTTGCCTCCGATGAGTCTTCTTACATTACAGGTACTGAGATCGTGGTGGATGGTGGATTCTTGGCGATGTAGGGGAGTTGGAACACGGCCATGGCTGCTCGTCCTATCGCATCGACCGCTACGGGCGCACACTTCTCGCCGTGCCGCCAATGGCGATACCTGTTATGGCGGCGGTGGGACGACGAGAAGCCCACGGCCAATTTTTTGATGCTCAATCCAAGTACGGCGGACGAGTTTAAACTCGACCCCACTTGCGCGCGTGCTAGAGACTTCGCCAAACGCTGGGGGTTCGGTGCATTGATCGTAACCAACGTGTTTGCCTGGAGAGCCACCGATCCAAGCGCTCTGCGCGAGGTGGCCGATCCCATCGGCCG
>JBKKAO010000481.1:0-8573 GCA_046714645.1 Burkholderiales bacterium
GCCGGCGGAGCCGGAACCAAACAGGGTGACGGTTGTGCCGGAAATAGATTCATGTTACGAACAAGGGGAGAACCCCCTTGTTATCCCCCAGAAAGGAACAAGGGGTGGCCCCCTTGTTGATCCCCCAGAGAGAGTGTCGTTCGTTCAAAATCTTCTCCAATTCCGTCAACAGTTGAGTAATAAGAGACTAAATGGTCAACGTGCGATTTCGCTTGCCTTCGTACCGAGCTGCGTCCTGAGTTCTCCCAAGGCGCGCCGAAGGTGGGTTTTCACACTTCCTAGGGGAAGCCTCGTATGCGCCGCGATTTCCTCGTGGGTTAGCCCTCGAAAAAACGCCAGGGAGAGCAGTTGCCGTTGGATGGACTCAAGTCCTTCGATGGCCGCGTGCAGGCGAGCATTTTCTTGAGTGGCGCTCAATAAATCCTGTGGGTCCTTGTCCTCATCGTGCGGAGCCAAGTCCTCGGGATTCTCCGTCGGTTCGGCGATGTCCCGCCCCCGCAGGTAATCGATAGCCCTGCTGCGTGCGATGGTCAGCAACCAAGCGATGACCTTACCGCGCTCCACCCGATAATCCTTCGCCGTGCGCCATACCTGGAGGTAGACATCTTCGGCCACCTCTTCAGCGGATTCCGGGCGTGCCGTGATCCGCAGCGCCAGCCCGTATACCCTGGACACCGTTAAGTCGTATACGCGCCCCAGGGCCTTTTGGTCACCCAGGACGATGCGGCCGACCTGGACGCGAAGCTCCGTCTCGATTTGGTCGAGTTCGGTCTGTAGATTGGATGGGGTGAGATCACTCATCGGTTCAAGTTTAACAGCCGAAACCGGCCCGAATTGCCGGATCCCAAGTGTGGGTCGTGCTCCTGGGCGTCATGAAGGGAAAGGCATTTAAAGCATGCGCAAAGACTCGAGCCGTGGATTTGAGCCGGGCTATTCCGAAGGCATACTAAGCAACCGAAAGGAGGGATGAATGACGTTAGGGAGAATTCGCGTTGGGGTGGCTGTACTGGCAGTCGTCATGCTCTTCGCTTGCGTGAGCAAGAATACTGTCAAGGAACGCTCGCTTTACCAGCGACTGGGCGGCAAGGGGGCCATTGTCGCGGTCGTCGATGATTTTGCCGGCAACGTGGTTACGGACCCGCGCATCAACCTGCATTTTTCCGATACCGAGCGGCTGAAGAAAATGCTGGTGGAGCAGATCTGCCAGGTAAGCGGGGGGCCTTGCGTCTATGGCGGGCTAGACATGAAAACCGCGCACCTCACACGAAACATCAGCGAAGCCGGCTTCGATGCCTGGATGGAGAATCTGATCAAGACTTTGGACAAGTTCAGGGTGCCGGACAAGGAGAAGAAGGAGTTTCTCGCGATCCTAGGCGCCATGAGAAAGGACATTGTTACGACGTCGTTTACGAAATAACCGAGCGAAAGAACCCGATCACGCGCCGGGGGAGCCAACTCAAGTTACCCGGAAAGGGGCCGGACACGAAACCCACGTGACCGCCTTCTTCGGGAAATTCGGCGCGGACCGAGGGGGAAAGCTCTTCGGGCCTCGGTAAGAATCGTCCCGGCAAGAATGGATCGTTACGGGCATTGAGGAGCAAGGTAGGAAGTTCGATGCGGCCAAGGTCCGATAAGCTGCTTGCCTGGGTCCAATAGTCCTGCGCGTCTTTAAAACCGTGTATAGGACCGGTTACCACGTCGTCAAAGGCCCTCAAGGTGCGAGCGGCCCTGAGCGCGTCGGCGGCGTAGAGGCCCGGATAGCGACTAAGTTTCTCCAAGCCCTTGCGCTTGAGCGAACGCAAGAACATTTGCGTGTAGGCTTGGTTCAATCCGAGTGCCAGGCCGTCGCCTGCCGCCACCAGATTGAGCGGTGCCGATACGGCCGCCGCGGCCTTCACGATTTGCGCTGCCTCCGCCTTGGCCTGCGCAAGCCATTTGAGTAGCGCGTTGCCGCCGAGAGAAATACCGGTCACGAAAATCCATGGATTGCTCGCACGCTCCGAAATCCGCCTTAGGATCCAATGGATTTCCGCATAGTCCCCCGAGTGGTAGGCACGCGGGAGCAGGTTGGGTTGCCCGCTACAGCCGCGAAAGTGAGGCACTACCCCGTTCCACCCCACGGCGGTCAACTCGCGCATGAAGGCCCGCGAGTAATGACTCGATGAACCCCCCTCCAAGCCGTGGAAAAGCACCACCAAGGGATAGGCGGGGTTCCCCTGA
Organism: Burkholderiales bacterium; assembly: GCA_046714645.1. Lineage (GTDB taxonomy): Bacteria > Pseudomonadota > Gammaproteobacteria > Burkholderiales > SHXO01 > SHXO01. The sequence continues at coordinate 2,221 of JBKKAO010000481.1, forward strand.
AGCCAGTCAAGTTCGATGAAATCGCCGTCGGGCGTATCCCATACCTCGCGCCGGTAGCGGGGCAGCGCACCACGCAGGGCGAAGAAGGGATAAATCGTTTGCGCGTGCCCTCCGCGTAACCAGGACGGGGCGCGATAGGCGGCTCTCGCGTTGAACATGGTCAAAGATTCGCCGTGAGGCGGGAGATGTGGGGAAGCAGGGATTGCGGAGTCAGCGTGTTCATGCAGCGAAAATGGCCCAGCGGACACTCGCGCTGGAAGCAGGGGCTGCACTAGATGTCTTCCTTGAGCACCACGGCGTACTTCGACAGGGGCGGTGTGAAGGCCGGACTGCTCGATCCATAGAGCGCGATCAGCGGCCGGTGCAAGGCCGCCGCTACGTGCATCAACCCCGAATCGTTGGACACGACCAAAGCCGCCAAGGCGAGCAGATCGATGGCATCATCGAGACCGGTATGCCCGCACAGATTGCGCGCGCCTCCATCGCTTCTTCGCTCGATGTCCGCTCCGGTGGCCGCGTCTTTCCCGAGCCTAGGGACCACACTTGAAATCCGCGTTGTATCAGCTCGCGTGCGAGCACGGCGAAGTGCTCCGCGGGCCAGCGCTTCGCAGGCCCGTACTCCGCGCCGGGGCACAGGCAAGCGATGGGCCGGTCCGTGTTGAGATTGAGCTTCGCTAGAACCTTCCGCTGATTTTCTTCAGACACTTGGAGGTGAAGCACCGGCAAGGCTTGGGGTGGCGGCACACCCTTCTCGGCCAGGGCGGCGAAGCGCTCCACCATCAAAGGTAAGGCGGCTTTGTCGAGCATTCTCGTGTCGTTGAGCAGGCCGTAGCGGAACTCCCCCACGAAGCCGGTGCGCCGCCCGATGCCCGCTGCCCAGGGAACGATGGCGGATTTGAAGGAATTGGGCAGCACGATGGCCTGATCGTAGCGACCCTCGCGCAAGGAACGCCCCAGCTTCCATCGCCGCATCAGTGCCAGTTCGCCATGGCCGAAAGGATTCGTGAGTACGCCATGGACTTGCGGCATACGCTTCAGAAGAGGCAAGGTCCAGGGCGGGCCCAGCACATCGAGCGTGAGACTCCGGTGCCGCTCTTGCAATCGTTGGAACAGAGGCTGGGCAAGGACGGTATCGCCGACCCAGGAAGGTCCGATCACCAGAATTTTCACGAGCGTCCGCGCCCGGGGCGGGTCTTAGTGAGACCGGTGCGACCCGCCCATGAGGTGGTAGCGCGTTGCGCAGTAAGGGCACAGCGCTTCGCCCGTTTTCTCGATGGGCAGGTACACACGAGGATGAGCGTTCCAAAGGGTCATGCTGGGCATAGGGCAATGTAGCGGCAGGTCCTGCGCGCTCACTTCGATTTGCCGTTGAGTATTGGCGGTCTTGCCGGTTTCCATATTGAGGGTCTGCGTAAGAATGATTCGAGGACCGCGAGCCAGGGCACGGATGGGGAGTGACCGGCCCCGTGCCCCTTGTACTACGCCGCGACGCAGGTCAGCCAGTGCTTGTACTTCGCTGCCCGGCCGTTCACCACGTCGAAGAATAGCGATTGAAGCTTCTCCGTCAAGGGGCCGCGCGTGCCGGTACCGATAGTGCGATTGTCCAGTTCCCGGATGGGCGTGACCTCTGCCGCGGTACCGGTGAAAAACGCTTCGTCGGCGATATACACATCATCGCGCGTCAAACGCTTCGATACGACCTGATAGCCCAGATCGTTCGCCAAGGCGATGACCGATGAGCGTGTGATGCCCGTCAGCGCGGAAGCAATTTCGGGTTCGTAGATCATGCCGTCCTTGACGATGAAGAGATTCTCCCCGGCGCCTTCGGCCACGAAGCCATCGGTGTCCAGTAACAAGGCTTCATCGTAACCATCCTGGGTGGCTTCCAAATTCGCCACGATGGAGTTGGCGTAGGTGGTGGCGACCTTGGCGCGCGGCATGGTGACGTTCACGTGGTGGCGCGCGAAGGACGAGGTTTTCACCCGAATGCCTTTCTCGATGCCATCGGCACCCAGATAGGCGCCCCAGGGCCAGGCGGCTATGGCCACATGCACACTGGCGCCCCTGGGGGAGACCCCCATTTTTTCCGATCCATAGAACGCGATGGGGCGCAAATAACAGGACTCCAACTTGTTTTCGCATACCACCGTGCACTGCGCCCGCATCAAGGTTTCCCGGTCGTAGGGGATCTTCATTTGATAGATGTGCGCGGAGTTAAACAAGCGGTCCGTGTGTTCCTTCAGGCGGAAGATGGCCGTGCCATGGACGGTGTTGTAAGCCCGCACGCCCTCGAACACGGACAGTCCGTAGTGCAAGGAGTGGGTGAGCACGTGGGTGGTGGCGTCTCTCCAGGGCACGAGTTTTCCGTCGTACCAAATGACACCATCGCGATCGGCCATCGACATGAATGCTTTCCTTCAAAAAAGTTCGATTCTATCGTCTTCGCCTCAACCATTGAAAACCTGCTCCCAAAGCGCCCGGACGGGCAGCGATAGCGCGAGGACTCTCGATGGATCCAAGCGGGCGTAGCGCTCTCCCTGGAGCCGCAAGCCATGCTGTAGCCGCCGAAACTCCCGGTAGGAATGATGAACAGCCGTGGCGAGGTCTTCGGCAATCAGGCCTAGCGTGGCGGCGAGCTTTAGCAGGGCCAGGTTGCCGATGTTGCCGGTGAGTTCCGGGTGTCGTTTCGAGTAGCCGAGTACTAGGTGTTGCACGATGAACTCCACATCGACGATGCCGCCGCGGTCATGCTTGATATCGAACAAACCGCTCTTGTTGGGATGCCCTTCCAGCATGCGTTGGCGCATACCGGTGATCTCGTCCTTGAGCGTGGCGAGATCTCGCGCTGTGGTGAGGATTCCCGTGCGCAGTGCTTCGAAGCGCGCCCCGATTTCGGCGTCCCCCGCGACAAAGCGGGCACGGGTCATGGCCTGGTGCTCGAATACCCAGGCCTTGTGTAACTGATATTGCTCGAAGGCATCCATCCGGCTAACCAGCATGCCGGCGTCGCCATCGGGACGCAAGCGCAGGTCGATGTCGTACAGAAGGCCTGCGGGCGTGAAGGTGGTGAGCCAGGTGTTAATGCGCTGGGCCAGCCGGGTATAGCGTTCCGGGGCTTGGGATTCGCCGGCGTTGTAGAGAAAAATCAAATCGAGATCGGAGGCATAACCTAGCTCCTTTCCTCCCAACTTGCCGTAACCTATGATGGCGAAGCGGGGCGTTTGCGTTCCTTTGAGGTGGATCCAGCACAGCCTCAACACTTGTTGCACGATGGTGGTGGCTAGATCGCTCAGATGGTCGCTTAAGGTTTCCAGCGGCAGTTGATCGGCCAGGTCTTGGATCAAGAGCCGGAGGTGTGCACCTGTTTGAAATTGCGCAGCAGATCCATCTGCTGCCCGGGTGCGTCGTTAAATCGTTCGAGCGCGCTTTGAAGTTCCGTCCCGAGCGCGCTCCAGTCAGGTTGCTCGGGTGGTCTATCCGATACCAGTTCATCCAATAACACGGGATGGCTCGCCAGATAGCTTGCGGCCCAGGGACTGGCGCTGGCCAAGCGCACGAGACGCTCACGGGCACCGGCGTATTCCTGGAGCAAGGCGAGGTAGGCTTCGCGCCGTCCGATGCTCTCCAAGATGTTGAGCAAGCGCTCGAAGGTGATGTCCGGATTGGAGACCTTGGCGGCGGCTTCCACAATCCTGGGGCCGAGTGCATCGAGCCGGCTCTGCGTGGAGGCCGACATGCGGCGAAATAGAGCGCTTTCGCGCAGCCTTTGAATGCGGGTGAGAATGTTCTCGCATCCCTGGTAGCCCAGTGCCTGCAACTGCGTTTGGGCCTCCTCCGTCACCAGGCGTCCTTCCCAGAGATTGGTTTGAGGGTGTTGCTCGGAGCGGGTGTCCCCAGCGAAGATGTCTTCGAAATGCCGTGAGACCCGCTCCCGGTGAGTGTTGAGAGCGTCTTGAAAACGAGGCGTATCTTCGAAGCCCATGGAGGCGGCGATGTTGTGCAAGGCCGCCGAACCCGCCGGCAGGGTTTGGGTCTGCTGGTCCTCCACATACTGCAATCGGTGTTCGAGGTTACGCAGAAACTCATAGGCGGCTTGAAGCTCATCCACTCCCTGCGCGGGAAGCAGGCGTTTGTCCTTGAGGAGTTTCAGAGCCTCGCGCGTGGAGCGCGTGCGTAATGCCACGTCCTGTCCGCCGCGGATCAACTGAAACACCTGCGCGATGAACTCGATCTCGCGAATACCTCCCGGGCCCAGTTTGATGTTGGCCGCGATATCGCGGCGCTTGGCTTCTTCGCGGATCTGATTGTGCAGGGACCGCAAGGATGCGATGGCGCTATAGTCCAAATGCCGCCGGAAAACAAAAGGCGCGACTTCCGTCTCAAGGGCCGGCGCGTCGCCGCCCGTGAGGGCACGCGCCTTGAGCCAGGCGTAGCGTTCCCATTCGCGTCCTTGGGTGTGGAAATAGTTTTCTAGCATGGCGAAGCTCGCCACCAGCGGGCCGCTGTCTCCGTAGGGACGCAGCCGCATGTCGACACGGAAGACAAAGCCATCGGAGGTGGGCTCGCTCAAGGCCGCGATGAGCTTGCGCCCTAGCCGGGTGAAGTACTCGTCATTACTGATGGACTTGGGCCCTTGCGTCAAGCCTTCCTCGGGGTAGAGGAAAATGAGGTCAATGTCCGAAGACACATTGAGTTCTTCTCCGCCGAGCTTTCCCATGCCCACCACGATGAGCTGTTGAGGCGCGCCGCTGTCCTCGCCCATAGGGGTTCCATAGGTGGCGCTCATGGAGGTGGTGAGCCAGTCCAAGGCCAGGCGCACGGATTCGTCCGCCAGTGTGGAGGCGGTGCGAACTACTTCACCTAGATCGGCCGTCCCGGCCAGATCGCGAGTGGTGGTGGTGAGGATAACGTGCTGCCGTGTGCGCCGAAGCTGCTGCCAGAGACTGGGTTCGCTGGCAATCGGCTGCGCGCGCAGCAATGAGCGAATCTCGCCGCCAGTAACGGGCTTCTCGACGAGTGAGGGTTGCCAGGACGGTGGCGGCTGGCTGGCCACGCGAGACCAGAACGGACTATGCGCGAGGGCTTTTTTAAGCGCGCTGTTCACGGGTAAGGGAGGGTCAAAAAGGTGAGGACGGAGCTGCTTAGAAGGTTAGAATCAGATAGGTGGATGCGTGGCGGGTGCGAAACTCTTGCGAGGTCAGCGCGTGCGCTGATCGAGCGTTAGTTTGATCGAATTGCTCATGGGGCTTGTAAGCCACCTTGATCCGGCGAATTCCATTGACCTCTCAACAGTACCAGCAAACCCTGCGTTCATGATCAAGCCCATTGTCAGTCTTACAAGCCGGTGGGCGCTGCGTGTCGTGATCTGGGGTGCCGTCCTCCTGTTGCTGGGCGTGTTGCTCGCGGCGGTGGCGTTTCAGTTTTGGTTTCTGCCGCACGCCAATGATTATCGCGAGGATATTGCCGGCGCCCTGACGCGGGCAACGGGGGTGCCCATCGGCATCGGCGAGTTGTCCGGTGCATGGTATGGCTGGCGGCCTGGAGTGACGTTGCGCAAGGTCGTGATTAAAGATGCGCAGCAGCGTGATGCCCTGGCCTTGGATGAGGTTCATACCCAATTGGCTTGGAAATCGGTGATTCTCGGCGAGGTGCGCTTGCACCTTCTGGAGATGTCGAGGTTGTCCATCGAGGTTCGCCGCGACGCCGGGGGCCGTTGGTTTGTGGCGGGTATTCCCCTTTCCATCGAACAACCGGGGCGCGGTCTTGGAGATTGGCTGCTGCGCCAAGATTCGATTCGGATCGAGGATTCCACCTTGCGCTGGGTCGATGAGAGGAACGCGAACGTCCCCCTAGAGCTCACAAAGGTACGGTTAGAGTTGGGCTACCGCTTCGGTGTCCTGAGGGCGCGGCTACAGTCCACCCCGCCGGTGTTGTTGTGTACGCCCTTTCTTCTTCAAGGGGAACTCAAAGGGGAGTTGCTGCGCAAGTTCTCGGTATGGGACGGTGTAGTGGACGTTAAGTTTCCCTATGTCAATTTGGAAGAACTCAACAAGAACTGGCCTATGGTGAGGGCCATTGACCAAGGAGCCGGCAGTATCGAAGCGCGTCTCATGGTGGAGAAAGGAGTCCTTCGTCAAGCGCAGGCTAACGTAGCCCTAGCCAATGTGGTGGGAACACTCGCCCCGGACCTCGGCGCCTTGCACTTGAACCGCTTGAGCGGAGGGATCGGCTACACCCGCGATCCGGGTCTTCTCGAGGTTCATCTTCGAGATTTGAATTTTACTACTCTCGATAACTTGTCCCAGTCGAACTTGACCGCGGAGTACTCGCGCGAAATAGATGAATCGGGAACC
>JBKKAO010000482.1:0-8515 GCA_046714645.1 Burkholderiales bacterium
AGGTTGTGCACCGATTGATAGGAAACGACGTGTAGGCGAGGGAAATCCCTAGCGGTCTTGTACCGATCGATGCTCTTCTTGAAATCCTCGATGAGGGCCGCAGCCCCCGCCATGCCTGGGCGGATTCCGAGCGCTTTGAGGTTGCTGCGTGCGAAGCCCAGTTCTTCGAGGGTGGGAAAACCACGATCGATCCGTGGCTTCGCCAAGCGCTCTGCGTGAGATTCCACATCATGGGCAGCGAGCGCGGCCGGCGAAACCTTCTTGAGCCATGCGTTTTTATACGGCGTAAAGACCGAGTACGTAGCACCGGTTTGCGTGAGCAACTCATCTTTCTCGAACACGACGGTGTCTTTGAACGTCTTGAATGCGATACCGCGTTGCTCAAGAGCCTGACGCACCGCGGCGTCGCGCGCCACGGCCGCCGGTTCATAGTCGTGATTGGCGTAGACCGTAGTGGCGCCCAGTTGAAAAGATAGGCGCGGCACCTCCTCTCGCGCACTCCCATGCAAAACCATCAAATCTCCGCCCTTGCTCCTGAGCGCCTCCCTGAGCACGAATACGCTTCCCAGAAGAAACTCGACGCGACGGTGACTTCCCGCTGCCAAGCGGCCGAGAATATCGGTATCGAATACGAACACACAATGCACACGGCCATTGTCAACCAGCGCACGGGAAAGTGCCGCATTGTCGTAGCCGCGTAGATCGCGGCGAAACCACATCAAGGCCGTAGAAACGTTTGAAGCAAGTCCGGTATTTGGCACCGACTGGAATTCTTTACATCGAGAAGCGTTGGCTCACGTGAGCATGCAAGCGCGACGGCCCGGCCGGGTTGCGATTCGGACCGTCGCGTCAGGCAATTAATTCGGCATGATAACGCGGTCGATTACATGAATGACGCCATTGTCCGCCATTACGTCGGTCTTGATGACATTCGCCTTGTCGACCGTTACGCCGCCTGCCCCGGCCTTAATCTTAATGGACTGTCCCTGGACCGTCTTCGCGTCGCCAGACTTGACTTGCGCTGCCATGACCTTCGCGGGAACGACGTGGTAAGTCAAAACAGCCCTCAGCTTTTCCTTGTCCTTGAGCAGAGCATCGAGCGCTCCGGCAGGGAGCTTGGCGAAGGCCGCATCGGTGGGGGCAAAGACCGTGAATGGCCCGTCACCTTTCAGCACGTCCACCAAGCCCGCCTCCTGAACGGCTTTAACCAATGTCTTGAAAGACCCAGCGGAGATCGCTGTGTCGACGATGTCCGCGGCGAGTGCGGTTTGGCTTCCGGCCAATAAAATGCCTGACGCGATGAGTGATTTCAGTTTAAACATGTGACTTCCTTTCTCTAGTTGAGTGAGCTGGTCTTGATTGACGCTCACGATTTACCGCTTAAAAAAACCGGAGCCTAACGACTCCGCACATTACGAACCTATGTTCACGGCGCTCCCACTACTCGGCTGCACTGCCGTGTTTGCCTGGAGTGCTTGAGTGGTTGATCTGGGTTGTAGTTGACATGAACATATATTGGAATATACGACCACCTACTCATCGTGTCAATACCTAGGTCAAAATATGTTCGTTATATGTTCACCCCGTTATCCCTTCCCTGGAGACAATACGGGCGGCCCACGTACGAATTTGCGGAACAGGAAAGTCTAGCTATGGGCCGTGAAAGAGCCCAGACAAGCGGCGAGTGCGCCGGCCGGGATCAGTCGAGCTTGAGGCCCTCGAACTCTATGAGTTGGGCCAGCGCCGCCTCCAAGAGCGACCGCGCGGACGCGGTGCTAGCGTGCAAAACGCGATGTATTTTCCGTTCCCGTTCATTCAGGCTCGCGCACTCGCTGCTGTAGGTCTCGAATGCCAGCAGGCTGGTGACCAACTCCACCAGATGATGCGGGCATTCGCATTTCAGCGAAGGCGCGCTCTGGGCAATTCTTGTTAGTTGGCCGGTGCTGAAGCGGCGCTTCGGCACGCCATTGGGCGGCGCGGGAGAAGTGGGCAATGCCCCAAGTGAGGCACCAATTGCGACCTCGCAGGCACGTTGAATTTCAACTAAGCTCACAGGCTGCTGTAAACATATGACGCCCGCGTTTTCCAACGCATCGAGGGTGGATCTCGCAGCAAAGCCATAGATAACGACCGCATGGCGCACCGCCGAGGCAGAGATATGCCTGCGAATGTGATCAACGGTATCAAATTGTAAGGAGGCGTACTCGAGCACGGCGATGTCTGGCGTCAAGGCACTCACGCGCCCGTCAAAATCGATCGCGCTCGCAAAAGCTCCGACAATCTCGAATCCGGAAAGTCCGCTCTCCCCGGCTCGCAAACGCGCTGTCAGCGACTCGCCCAGAACGATTAACCGCGTAGCATTTTTTGCGAGCCGCAGCGCGGGACGTGCCTTTGGGGTGGCGCTGCTCATGCGTGACTCCAATTGCCCGGCGGAGAGGTGGGCAACGCTGCTGACCGGATGGCCGCTGTCCACCAACGCTTTCACCAATGCCAGCCGCTTGACGTCCTCTTCCGAATAGCGGCGGCTCCTTCGGAGCCCGGCTCGCGCGGGCGTCGTCAGGTTGTAGCGCCTCTCCCAGATTCGCAGGGTCTCAGGGTTGATGCCGGTCAGGCGCGACACGACGCCGATTGAATACCCGTCCTCCGAGTCAGGATTGCCCTCTGCGGCCATGGAAGTATTAAGCTTAGTGAGTAAAACCAGATGTTAGTCCGTTGTAATGTGATGGACAAGCTATGTTCATTTATCTCATCTTAGACAGCGAACAATGCGGGGCTAATACCTCGCGCTACCTGGTGTCCTCGGAAAAGGAATGACGTCGCGCACGTTGGACAGGCCGGTCACGTAGGCGATGGTGCGCTCGAAACCTAGACCGAAACCGGCGTGGGGCACGCTGCCGTAGCGGCGCAGATCCCGGTACCAAGCATAGACGTTCTTGTCCAGATGGCTCTCGTCCATGCGACGGTCGAGCACGCCGAGGCGCTCCTCGCGCTGGCTGCCGCCGATGATCTCGCCGATGCCCGGCGCCAGCACGTCCATGGCCGCCACGGTCTTATCGTCATCGTTCAGCCGCATATAAAAGGCCTTGATCTCTTTGGGGTAGTTCATCAGGATGACGGGCTTGCCCACGTGCTTCTCTGCCACGTAGCGCTCGTGCTCCGATTGCAGGTCCATGCCCCACCTCACCGGGTATTCGAACTTCTCCTTGGCGTTTTGCAGGATGGCGATGGCCTCCGTGTAATCCATCCGCACGAACTCGGTGTCCACGATGCCTTGCAGCTTGGCGATCACCCCCTTTTCGATACGCTCCTCGAAAAATGCCATGTCGTCGGGCCGCTCGGTGAGTACCGATTTGAACACGTACTTGAGCAGCCGCTCGGCCAAAGTGGCGTCATCCGACAGGTCGGCGAAGGCAATCTCGGGCTCGATCATCCAGAATTCTGCCAGGTGCCGGCTGGTATTGGAGTTCTCCGCGCGAAAGGTGGGGCCAAAGGTGTAGACCTTGGACAGCGCCATGCAGTAGGTTTCCACATTGAGCTGACCAGAAACGGTGAGGAAAGCCTCGCGCCCGAAAAAGTCCTGGGCAAAATCGATCTTGCCCTCCGGCGTGCGCGGCAAATTGGCGAGGTCCAAGGTGGACACCCGGAACAACTCCCCGGCGCCTTCCGCGTCGGAGGCGGTGATGATGGGCGTGTTCACCCAAACAAACCCATCTTCGCTAAAGAAGCGGTGAATGGCCTGGGCTACCGTGTGCCTCACTCTTGTCACCGCCCCAATGACGTTAGTGCGCGGGCGCAGATGCGCCACCTCGCGCAGATACTCCATGGTGTGGGGCTTGGGCTGAATGGGATAGGAATCCGGATCTTCCACCCACCCTAGTACCTTGATGAGTGTCGCCTGCATCTCGAAGGGCTGGCCCTTGGCGGGCGAGGGAACGATAATGCCTGTGGCTTCCACCGCACAGCCTGCCGTCAAGCGCTGCACTTCGTGCGCATAGTTCGGCAGGGTATTGGGGACCACCACCTGAACCGGGTGAAAACAAGAGCCATCGGAGATATGGACGAAAGAGATCCCTGCCTTGGAATCGCGGCGGGTGCGTAACCAGCCCTTCAGTGTGATGGACGTGTCTTTAGGCGCGTGGCCACCCAATATTTCTGCGCAGGAGAAAGTGGTCATAGAAGGAGAATCACAAGAACATGGTCATGGGAATCTGCGATTGCGCGGACGAGATTATCACTAAAGTGATAGATCCCCCCTCGATTTGGGAAGTGCCAGACGGGAACAAAGCGAGGAAGATGCGTACTCAGAAGATCATGCAACACCGATCTTTTAACCGTAACCCTAAATCGCAGCACGCTGGCCTCACAAGAGGCAGCACATTTCAACCATGACTGAAAGGAAACTAAAATGCGTACATTGATCTCCTCCCTAGCAGTTGCCTTCGCGTTCGCAGTCCCCGCCTACGCTGGTGATGTCACGACTGACGACACCAAATCCACCGCCACACACGGGCGCCAAATTGAAGACTCGGAGAAATCGGTGAAAGCCCTAGGCAGCGACACCAGCACACAAGGCCGTAAGATCGAAGGCGAGCGTGCGGTGAAGACGAAGAAAGACAAAGCCACAACCAAGAGGCTCGGTCGCACACTGGAAGCGGATAAGAAGAAGCGTAAAGCCGCCGTGGTAGAACAGAAGCAAGGCCGTGCGATCGAAGGAGAGGTGAAGTCAGGTGATAAAGACACCACCGCGCAGGGCCGTGCGATCGAAGGAGAGGTGAAGTCAGGCGATAAAGACACCAGCGTGCAAGGCCGTGCGATCGAAGAAAAGGTGAAGTCAGGCGATAAAGACACCAGCGCGCAAGGTCGCGCCGTGGGAGACGAGAAGAAGTAAGTATCGAAATCCGTAAGCTGTGAAGAAAGGGGCGGAATTCCGCCCCTTTTTTGCGGCCGACTCTCTACAAAGCAGGCAGGCTAGTCCCAGCGATCGTCCTTGACTTCAAGGATGCCGACTCTCGTTCGCACTGGAAATTTCGCCGTGGCCTCAAAGGCGGGCGCGGTCAAAGCGTCGCCGGTCTTGATACAAAACCGCGCGCCGTGGCGGGGACAGACGATCTGAGCACCCTCAACGAGACCGCCAGTCAATGTACCGCCATCATGGGTACAAACATCTTCGATGGCGTGGTACTCACCGCCGAGATTAAATACCGCGATCTGAACACCTTCCACATCGACCACCCGATGTTGGCCGGGTGCCAGCGCATCGGCTGCGCACACTGCAATCCAGTCACTCATGCATCCGGCTAAACCGCGATTACTTCTAATTCCGGATCGATACGCCGCACCATGTTCTCGATACCGGCCAGGGTTCCGGACAGGGAACTCGGACAGCTCCCGCAAGCGCCTTGGTAATGCACCTTGAGAGTCTTTCCTTCCAAACCTATCACATGCAGATCGCCGCCGTCGCCTTGCAAATAGGGGCGGATTTCCTGGTCGAGCATGTCGCGAATCTCGGCAAGTAACTCGTTCTCTTCCGAGGAGAGGTTCGGATCGGGTTCGCCGTCTATTGCGTGAGCGTTATGGTTAATCAAGTGCGCGGAGGTCTCTTGGGCGGAAGGGGCATCGCGAATGGGCACGGCCAGTTGCCGCAAGAGATCTGGCCACTCCATTCCACCGTCTTGGGTCACCGTTAGCCAATGGTCAACGTAAAACACGTTGGTGACGTGGGGAACATCGAACAACGCACTAGCCAATTCGTCCGCTCTCGCCTGCTCCGCGCTTTCATAGGACTTGGCCACTCCGAAGGTCAAGGGCTCGCGCAGGATGAACTTGCGGGCGTTTGGATTTGGCGTGTGTTCGATTTCTGCGATGCGGGGCATGATAGGAACCAGGACTAAGATCTGGGAGTTAAGGAGCGGCCCCGGCCGGGTCAGCGCCGCCTTCCGTGGACGCGAGCGCTTGGGCATTGAAGGCGGCGTGCAGAGTATGCCAGGGCAGGATGGCGCACTTCACGCGTGAGGGCAAGTCGCGCACGCCGGCAAATACCGACAAGCGTCCGAGATGATGCGGATCTGTCGCGGTATCGAGTTTGCCGGTAGTCATGTCGCGGAACTCGTGGACCAATTGCTCTGCCTGTTGAATGTTTTTGCCTTTCACGGTGGCGGTCATCATGGAGGCCGAGGCTTTGCATATGGCGCAACCTTCGCCTTCGAACTGGATGTTCTCCACCACTTCGTCCCGCAATTTGAGACTCACCCAGATATGATCCCCGCAAAGAGGATTTAGTCCCTCGGCCTTGTGACTCGCATCCGCCAAGCTGCCGTAGTTACGCGGCTTCTTGTTGTGATCGAGGATGACCTCTTGATAGAGATGCCTGCTGTCCATGTCTAGCCGAAAAACTTCTGTGTCTTGCGCACGGCTTCGACCAAGGCGTCCACTTCGCCAAAAGTGTTATAGAACGCGAAGGAAGCCCTTGCGGTGGCCGGAATGCCGAAGCGCAGCATGACAGGCTGCGCGCAGTGATGGCCGGTTCGCACCGCCACCCCTTCGTCGTTGAGCAAGGTCCCAATGTCGTGGGGATGAATGCCCTTGATGACAAAAGACAGCACCGCCGCTTTCTCCTTGGCGGTGCCGATAATACGCACACCGCTCAGGCTACCGAACTGTTGCGTCGCATACTCGAGTAGCGCGTGTTCATGGGCGGCGATGCGATCCATCCCCACGGTTTCGAGGTAGTCGAGGGTGGCGCCGAAGGTAATGGCTGCGGCGATGGGCGGGGTGCCCGCCTCGAATTTGTAGGGAATGGTGTTATAAGTGGTCTTCTCGAAAGTGACGGACAGAATCATGTCTCCGCCACCTTCGACTGGCGGCATCTTCTCCAAGCACTGTGCCTTACCGTAGAGGACGCCGAAGCCCGTGGGCCCGCACATCTTGTGGGCGGAGAAGGTGTAGAAGTCACAATCCAAGGCCTGAACATCCACCCTTAGATGCGGTGCGGCTTGCGCCCCGTCGATCAACACCGGCACGCCATGGGTGTGGGCCGTGGCGATCATCGCGGCCACCGGATTGACCGTACCCAGCGCATTCGATACATGGGTCAAGGCCACGAGTTTGGTCTTGGCGTTGAACAGCTTCTTGTAGTCTTCCTGGAGCAACTCGCCGTCATCATTGCAGGGAATGACGCGAAGCCTCGCGCCCTTCTCCTCGCACAGCATCTGCCACGGCACGATATTGGAGTGATGCTCCAAGGCGGACAGGATGATTTCGTCCCCCGCACCAATGAATGCCCGGCCGAAGCTATAGGCGGCGAGATTGATACCTTGCGTCGTCCCGCGGGTAAAGATGATCTCCCGGTCTTCCTTGGCGTTGATAAAGCGCTGCACCTTCTTGCGCGCCCGCTCATACTCAGCCGTGGCCGTCTCCGAGAGGTAATGCACGGCACGATGAATATTGGAGTGCTCCGCCGTGTGATACCGCACCCAGCGATCGAGCACGGGCTGGGGCATTTGCGCGCTGGCGGCGTTATCCAGATAGACCAGCGCTTTGCCGTTCACCTTGAGGCTGAGAATCGGGAAGTCTCGGCGAATACGCTCCACGTCCAAAGATGTGGAAGGTAAGGGCCGGGGCGCGAGTACTGCGCTCATGATTGGTCTCTCAGGGTCGTGCGCCGCAGCACTTCATCCTCCAGCCGCTGCACAATGGATTTAACCGGGATGCGCTCGATCACTTCGGCCGCGAAGGCATAGGTCAACAGCGAACGAGCGTCGGATTCGGAAAGACCACGAGTACGAAGATAGAACAATTCATCGGCCTCCAACTGGCCCACGGTGGCGCCGTGGGCGCACTTGACATCGTCGGCGTAGATTTCCAACTGTGGTTTGGTGTCCAAGCGCGCGCGCTCGGACAGCAGCAAATTGCGGCTCTGCTGCGAGGCGTGGGTGAGTTGCGCGCCTTCCCGCACGAATATCTTGCCGTTGAACACCGCGCGCGCCGCGCCATCCACGATGCACTTATGAACCTGATCGCTGCGGCCGTGAGGTTTGGCGTGGTCCATGATGCTGTGAGTGTCGGCATGTTGGCGGCCATCGAGCAGCGCCAGGCCATCCATACTGCACTCCACGCCTTCTCCCGCTTGCACGATGTGAAGGTTGTTGCGTGACAGCCTTGCTCCCAAGGTCACGCTGTGCGAGGCGAAGCGCGCGTTTTGCGCGAGCCGGGTACTTACTTGCCCGATATGAAACTGCGTGTTGGATTGGCACTGCAACTTGATGTGGCACACGCTAGCGTCGAGACCAACATCGATTTCAGTGACCGCGTCCACCAGAACCGCACTCTGCGTCAAACTGACATGATCCTCGACCACCGTAACGCGTGCGCCCGCGGCCGCGGATATGAACAACCGCGGATAGCTCGCCCCATCGGGCTGCGTTGACACGAACAGCACATGGACCGGCGCTGCGTTCTCCGCGTTACGCTCAGCGCGAATCACCGCCACATCGTGCAGAAAACTGGTGTTCAAGGC